>NZ_JBALMO010000006.1:59722-71077 GCF_036963345.1 Bacillus sp. JJ722 | reverse complement strand
TGCATACACCGATGAGTCAAATGGATGCGGTAAGTTCTGTTTCGTCGCTTGTAGCACAGGCGGCAAAATGGGGACATAAGGCTGTAGCTATTACAGACCACGCTGTTGCCCAGTCGTTCCCTGAGGCGTTTGGTGCCGGTAAGAAAAATGATATTAAAATTATTTATGGTATTGAAGCGAACTTGGTTAATGATGGTGTGCCGATTGCTTATAATTCAGCGCATCGTTTGTTAGAAGAGGACACTTATGTAGTCTTTGATGTAGAAACGACAGGTTTATCTGCTGTATATGATACGATTATCGAGTTGGCTGCTGTAAAAATAAAAGATGGGGAAATCATTGATACATTTGAATCGTTTGCAAATCCTCATCACCCACTTTCTGCAACGACTATTGATTTAACAGGTATTACGGATGATATGGTGCAGGATGCCCCTGAAGTGGCGGAAGTACTAAAACGTTTCAAAGATTGGACTGGAAACGATGTTCTCGTAGCACATAATGCGAGCTTTGACATGGGATTCTTAAATGTTGGTTACAAAAAGATAGGATTTGATAAAGCCTCAAATCCAGTAATTGATACATTAGAATTAGGGCGATTCCTTTATCCTGAGTTAAAGAATCACCGGTTAAATACTTTAGCTAAGAAATTCGATATTAATTTAACGCAACATCACCGCGCGATTTACGATGCGGAAGCTACAGGACATTTACTGATTAAAATGCTAAAAGATGCAATGGAAAAGGGTATACAGTATCACGATGAATTTAATGAACATATGGGTGAAGGGAAAGCATACCAACGTTCAAGACCTTATCATTGTACTTTGCTTGCGAAGAATGATACGGGATTGAAGAATTTATTTAAGCTTATTTCTTTAGCACATATGTCATATTTCTATCGTGTACCACGAATTCCTCGATCTGTACTCGAAAAGCATCGTGAAGGCCTTATTGTAGGATCTGCATGTGATAAAGGTGAAGTTTTTGAAGGTATGATGCAAAAAGCTCCGGATGAAGTAGAGTCTATCGCGGAGTTCTATGATTACTTTGAGGTTATGCCACCAGAAGTATATGCTCATTTAATTGAATTAGAATATGTACGTGACGAAAGGTCGCTTGAAAGTATTATCGGTAACATTGTAAAACTTGGGAAGAAGATGGGGAAACCTGTCGTTGCTACAGGAAACGTCCATTATTTAAATCCTAATGATAAGATTTATCGCAAAATATTAGTAAGCTCGCAAGGTGGAGCGAATCCATTAAATCGACATAAACTGCCGAATGTTCATTTTAGAACAACGGATGAGATGCTAGAGTGCTTTAAGTTTCTAGGTCCTGAGATAGCGAAGGAAATTGTTGTTGATAATTCAAACTTAATTGCAGATGAAATTGATGTTATTAAGCCGATTAAGGATGATTTGTATACACCAAAGATTCCTGGCTCAGATGAAGAAATGCGTAAAATGAGTTATGATATGGCACACAGCATTTATGGTGAAGAACTACCAGAAATCGTAGAAGCAAGACTTGAAAAAGAATTAAAAAGTATTATTGGTCATGGATTCGCCGTTATTTATTTGATTTCCCATAAACTAGTAAAAAAATCATTAGACGATGGCTATTTGGTAGGTTCTCGTGGTTCGGTTGGTTCGTCTTTTGTTGCAACGATGACAGAAATAACTGAAGTAAATCCGTTGCCTCCACATTATGTGTGTCCGAAATGTAAGCTTTCAGAGTTCTTTAATGATGGATCGGTTGGTTCTGGATTCGATTTACCTGATAAAGATTGTCCAAATTGCGGGATAGCGTTTAAAAAGGATGGACATGATATACCGTTCGAAACCTTCCTTGGATTTAAAGGGGATAAGGTTCCCGATATCGATTTGAACTTCTCAGGTGAATATCAACCACATGCGCATAATTATACAAAAGTGCTGTTTGGAGAGGATTATGTTTATCGTGCTGGAACAATTGGTACGGTTGCAGAGAAAACAGCCTATGGATATGTGAAAGGATATGCTTCTGATCATAATTTACACATACGGGCTGCTGAAGTAGACCGTTTAGTTGCTGGTTGTACAGGTGTTAAAAGAACAACTGGTCAGCATCCAGGTGGAATTATCGTTGTTCCTGATTATATGGATATTTATGATTTCTCACCAATTCAATTTCCGGCAGATAGCCAAAGTGCTGAATGGAAAACGACGCATTTCGACTTCCATTCTATTCATGATAACTTGTTAAAACTTGATATACTTGGACATGATGATCCAACCGTTATTCGTATGCTTCAAGATTTAAGTGGAATTGATCCAAAGACCATTCCGACAGATGATCCCGAGGTAATGAAAATCTTTAGTGGAACAGAATCATTAGGTGTAACAGAAGAGCAAATTATGTGTAAAACAGGTACGCTTGGTATACCAGAGTTTGGAACACGATTTGTTCGTCAAATGCTTGAAGATACGAAGCCAACTACGTTTTCAGAGCTTGTACAAATATCTGGACTTTCCCATGGTACAGACGTTTGGTTAGGTAATGCACAAGAATTAATTCATAATAATACTTGTAACTTAAGCGAAGTTATTGGCTGTCGTGATGACATTATGGTTTATTTAATTTATCAAGGATTAGAGCCATCATTAGCATTTAAAATTATGGAATCGGTTCGTAAAGGTAAAGGGTTATCGGAAGAATTTGAAGAGGAAATGCGAAAGAATGAAGTGCCTGAATGGTATATTGATTCTTGTAAAAAAATAAAATACATGTTCCCGAAAGCCCATGCAGCCGCTTATGTACTTATGGCTGTGCGTATTGCATACTTTAAAGTTCATCATGCGTTACTATACTATGCGGCTTACTTCACGGTTCGTGCGGATGATTTTGATATTGAAGCGATGGCTAGAGGTTCGATGGCGATTCGTGCTAAGATAGAAGAAATCAATGCTAAAGGGCTTGACGCATCTCCTAAAGAAAAAAATACATTAACTGTATTGGAGCTTGCGTTAGAGATGTGTGAACGTGGGTATGCATTCCAAAAGGTTGATCTTTATAAATCACATGCATCTGAATTTATTATTGAAGGCAATACGCTAATTCCTCCATTCAATTCTGTTCCTGGACTAGGGACAAACGTAGCAGAAGCAATTGTTAATGCTAGAAGTGAAGGAGAGTTCCTTTCAAAAGAAGATTTACAAAAAAGAGGT
Organism: Bacillus sp. JJ722; assembly: GCF_036963345.1. Taxonomy (NCBI): domain Bacteria; kingdom Bacillati; phylum Bacillota; class Bacilli; order Caryophanales; family Bacillaceae; genus Bacillus; species Bacillus sp. JJ722. The sequence goes on along the minus strand of NZ_JBALMO010000006.1, from coordinate 67,868 downwards.
AAGGTATCTAAAACAATTATTGAATATCTTGATAAGCAAGGTTGTTTAGAGGCATTACCAGATCAAAATCAATTATCGCTATTCTAAAAAATAACAAAATGCAATTTAGTCTCCTAACGTTTTGTCAAGTGTAAAAACTTCAAGAAACGGAAGTGCGTTTGCATAAAGGTTTCTTTTATGGTATATTTTTAGTAAGAATTACTTAAGAAGAGACACAGGCCAAGAGTGGGGAAACCCACTCTTTCGTATTGTATCGATATGTTTTTTCAAAAAGAAAGGAGTATGAATAACTTTCTTCGAGAAAACTAACAAGAGCATACGAAGGTTCTTTACATAAGGTGCAAGTAATCATTGTTGGAAATGGTAATACACCTATCAACCACTTTATTGGAATATGTAGCTCTATTTTGTCGTTTATTAGTGGAGGTCGTATTCCTGAATAGAGCGGGTATAGTAAGTCTGTTAAGTAAAATTGCTTTAATTGATAGGAGGGGTTTATTTGAGTCAAAAAGTTACTGATCTGGTAGCAGAGCTTTTAATTGATATATTAGAAAAACATCAATTAGAATTAGTTGATGTGGAATATGTTAAAGAAGGCAAGGATTGGTTTCTGCGCGTGTTCATAGATAAAGATACGGGTGTGGACATTGATGAATGTAGTGTAGTGAGTGAGCAATTAAGCGAAAAACTAGACGAAACAGATCCGATTCCTCACGTTTATTTCTTAGAGGTTTCATCACCTGGTGCAGAGCGACCTTTAAAAAATGAAAAAGATTTTCAAAAATCAATTGGTAAATATGTGAATATTAAAACGTATGAACCGATTGAAGGTAGCAAAGAGTTTGAAGGTACATTGCTTTCATACGATGAAACTGAAATTAAATTATCTATCAAAATTAAAACAAGAACGAAAGAAATTACAATACCTACTGAAAAAGTGGCAAAAGCACGACTTGCTGTTACTTTTTCATAAAATGATAAAAGAAAATGTTGTAAGGGGGATTAACAGATGAGCAGTGAATTATTAGATGCTCTGATTCTCTTAGAAAAGGAAAAAGGTATTTCAAGAGATGTATTAGTAGAAGCAATTGAGGCTGCACTTGTATCAGCATATAAACGTAACTTTAACCAAGCGCAAAACGTGCGCGTTGATTTAAACCTGGGTAAAGGAACAATGCGAGTATTAGCTCGAAAAGACGTTGTAGATGAGGTATTTGATTCACGTCTTGAGATTTCGGTTGAGGAAGCTCGAAGAATTAATCCAAACTATGTAGTAGAAGATGTAGTAGAATTAGAAGTAACACCTAAAGACTTTGGACGTATCGCTGCTCAAACTGCTAAGCAAGTGGTCACACAACGAGTTCGTGAAGCAGAAAGAGGCATTATTTATTCTGAATTTATCGACCGTGAAGAAGATATTATGAATGGAATCGTTCAACGTGTTGATTCACGTTATATTTATGTAAGCCTAGGTAAAATTGAAGCATTGTTACCAGCTAGTGAGCAAATGCCGAACGAACAATACAAGCCACATGATCGCATTAAAGTATTTATCACAAAAGTTGAAAAAACATCGAAAGGACCACAAATCTTTGTGTCTAGAACACATCCTGGTTTGTTAAAACGTCTTTTTGAAACAGAAGTTCCTGAAATTTTTGACGGAACAGTTGAAATTAAATCTGTAGCTCGTGAAGCAGGAGATCGTTCAAAAATCTCTGTAAGCACAGATATTCCAAATGTTGACCCAGTTGGTGCTTGTGTAGGGCAAAAAGGTCAACGTGTTCAAGTGATTGTAAATGAGTTAAAAGGTGAAAAAATTGACATTGTTAAATGGTCAGAAGATCCTGTTGAATTCGTTGCAAATGCACTTAGTCCATCAAAAGTGTTAGAAGTAATAGTGAGTAAAGATGAGAAAGCTACAACAGTTATTGTGCCTGATTATCAATTATCTTTAGCAATTGGTAAACGTGGTCAAAATGCCCGTCTTGCTGCAAAGTTAACGAACTGGAAAATCGACATTAAGAGTGAAACAGATGCTAGAGAAGCAGGCATTTATCCTGTTCAAGCTGACGAATCATTGCTGAACGAACAAGAAGATTTCTTAAGCGGACATGATGAAGATGATGCTTTATTAAGCCGAGCAAGCATTGATGATAGTTATGACGATTTATACAGCGACGATGAAGATATCAATTAATTGAGGTGATAGATATGTCAAGTCGTAAAAAGATTCCATTACGTAAATGTGTTGCTACTGGTGAAATGAAGCCAAAGAAAGAAATGATTCGTATTGTTCGTTCAAAAGAAGGGGAGGTTTCAATCGACCCTACTGGGAAGAAATCAGGGCGTGGAGCGTATATTTCCTTGAACAAAGAAGCCATTTTAACAGCACAGAAAAAGGATGTTCTATCCCGACATCTAGACGCGACAATCGATCCTAGTCTTTATAATGATCTACTTCAACTTGTGGAAAAGGAGAAGTAATTAACAGATGAATCAACCAGCATGGGCATCGTTTTTAGGATTAGCATATAGAGCAAGGAAAGTAGCAACTGGAGAAGAACTCGTTATAAGAGAAGTGAGAAATGGTAAAGCCAAATTGGTTCTATTATCGAGTGATGCTTCAAGCAATACCGAGAAAAAGATAACCGATAAATGCAGTTATTATAACGTTCCTCTAGTAAGAGTAGAGAATAGAGAGCAGCTGGGCAACGCTATTGGTAAAGATGCACGCGTTGTAATAGCAATCCTGGATGAAGGATTTGCTAAAAAGCTGAGAACGTTGGTGCATTAATTTATACGGGGGTGAACGTATGAGTAAAGTACGAGTGTATGAATACGCAAAGAAGTACAATGTATCAAGTAAAGAGATAATTGAAAAGCTAAAAGAAATGAATATAGAGGTAACTAATCATATGGCCACAATCGAAGATCCTACAGTAAAAAAATTAGATCAAGCATATAACGGTAAACAAGATACAAAACAAACTCAAGCGCAACCAACTGCGGACGATGCAGTTGTTGAGAACAAGTACGAAGATCGTCATGTTGAAAATACTGTAACTGTACAAAAATTAAAGAAAAAGCCACCAATTGGACAGAATAAGAAACCTGGACAAAGTGGTCAAACGCCATTTAACAAAAATAGAAGAAAAAATGGTAAAAGAAATAATCAAAATACAAATAAAGTGCCACAAATGCATACACCAAGAAAAGAAAGAGAATTACCAGCAAAAATTACGTTCTCTGAGTCTTTAACTGTTGGTGAACTGTCTAAAAAATTACACCGTGAACCATCTGAACTTATTAAGAAACTTTTCTTATTAGGCGTAATGGCTACGATTAACCAAAGCTTAGATAAAGATGCTATTGAGTTGATTTGTACGGAGTATGGTGTTGAAGTAGAAGAAGAAATCATCATCGATAAAACGGACTTAGAAGCATACACTGCAAGTGAAGAAGATGCGGCACCAAACACGGATGAGCGTCCTTCTGTTGTAACAATTATGGGTCACGTTGACCATGGTAAAACAACTTTACTTGATTCAATTCGTAACACGAAAGTGACTGAAGGCGAAGCTGGTGGAATCACACAGCATATTGGTGCATATCAAGTCGAAGTTAACGATAAGAAGATTACATTCCTTGATACACCTGGTCACGCAGCTTTCACTACAATGCGTGCTCGTGGTGCAAAAGTTACGGATATCGCAATCATCGTAGTTGCAGCTGATGACGGTGTAATGCCTCAAACGGTTGAAGCGATTAACCATGCGAAAGCGGCAGAAGTACCAATCATTATTGCAGTAAACAAAATGGATAAAGAAGCAGCAAATCCTGATCGTGTCATGCAAGAATTAACTGAGCATGGTCTTGTTCCTGAAGCATGGGGTGGAGACACTATCTTCGTTCCTATGTCAGCGAAAAAGGGCGAAGGAATTGATGAATTATTAGAAATGATCATTCTTGTTAGTGAAGTAGAAGAGTATAAAGCAAACCCTAACAAGCTTGCAACTGGTACAGTAATCGAAGCTCAATTAGATAAAGGTCGTGGAGCGGTTGCTACACTACTTGTTCAAAACGGTACTCTTCGTATTGGTGATCCAATCGTTGTAGGTAGCGCATTTGGACGTGTTCGTGCGATGGTTAATGATATTGGTCGTCGTGTAAAAGATGCAGCTCCTTCAACTCCTGTTGAAATTACTGGTTTGAATGAAGTACCTCAAGCAGGTGACTTATTCGTTGTCTTTAAAGATGAGAAGACAGCTCGTCAAGTTGGGGAAGCTCGTTCACAACAACAAGTTCAATCTCAACGTAGTGAAAAAGCTGTTGTAACACTTGATAACTTATTTGAACAAATGAAGCAAGGTGAAGTTAAAGAAATTAACCTAATCGTGAAAGCAGACGTACAAGGATCTGCGGAAGCATTAGCAGCTTCATTGCAAAAAATCGACGTTGAAGGTGTTAAAGTTAAAATCATCCACAGTGGCGTAGGTGCGATCACTGAGTATGATATTATGCTTGCTACAGCTTCAAGTGCAATTGTAATTGGCTTCAACGTTCGCCCTGATGTTAATGCAAAACGTGCAGCTGAGTCTGAACAAGTTGATGTTCGTCTATATAGCATTATTTATAAAGTAATTGATGAAATCGAATCAGCAATGAAAGGTATGCTTGACCCAGAATTCGAAGAGAAGGTAATCGGACAAGCGGAAGTACGTACTACGTTTAAGGTTTCTAAAGTTGGTACGATTGCTGGTTCATATGTACTTGATGGTAAAATCACTCGTGATAGCGGCATCCGTATCATTCGTGATGGTGTAGTAGTTTATGAAGGTGAAGTTGATGCCTTAAAACGCTTCAAAGATGATGCGAAAGAGGTTGCTCAAGGTTATGAGTGTGGTATTACAATCAAGAACTATAATGATCTTAAAGAAGGCGACATCATTGAAGCTTACGTGATGGTAGAAATCGAACGTAAGTGATCGTATGTGCTGAATTCGAAGCCATCATTTATGATGCGCATTCGTTAAAAGAGAAAAGAGCAGTCTTACAACGTATAATTACGAGGCTACAGCACAAGTTTAATGTTTCTGTAGCTGAAGTGGATTATCAAGATTTGTGGCAACGAACGAAGATTTCTGTTGTCACAGTCTCTTCTTCTCATGTTGCATCTGAGAAGGAATTACAACGTGCGTTAAAGTTTGTCGATTCCTTTCCAGAAATTGAACGAACTTTAACAGATATTCAATGGCTTTAATAAAACGAGGTGAAAGTTATGAGCCTTCGTGCAAATCGTGTTGGTGAACAAATGAAAAAAGAATTAACCGAAATCATTGGGCGTAAATTAAAAGATCCAAGAATCGGTTTTGTAACGGTTACTGATGTTCGAGTAACAGGTGATCTTCAACAAGCAACTGTATACGTATCGGTACTTGGAAATGAAGATCAAAAACAAAATACGCTAATAGGTCTTGCTAAAGCAAAAGGATTTATTCGTTCTGAAATTGGTAAGCGTATCCGATTACGTATTACGCCTGAAATCACTTTTGAATGGGATGAGTCGTTAGAATACGGTCATCGCATTGAGAACCTAATTCACCAAATTCATACTGAACAAGACGATAAAAATAACGAAGAGTAATATATAATAGGCTGACTTCAACCGTTCTTTTGAAAAAAGAATAAATGGAGTCAGCCTATTTTCTAAAGAAGAAAAGTAAGTTTAAATTGGAGTGTGTAATGTGGAAGGGATTTTACCTCTTAATAAACCTAAAGGTATGACATCGCATGATTGTGTGTTTAAATTAAGAAAGCTATTGAAAACGAAAAAAGTAGGGCATACAGGTACATTAGATCCAGACGTTACTGGTGTACTTCCTATTTGCATCGGTCGCGCAACGAAAATAGCGCAGTATATAACGGATGCAGGAAAAGCATATGAAGGAGAAGTAACGATTGGTTTCTCGACGACAACGGAGGATCGTAGCGGAGAAGTCGTTGAACAAAAGCCTGTAACACAAGCTTTTTCAAGAAATGAAATACTTCAAGTATTACAAACATTAACGGGTGAAATAGAACAAACACCGCCTATGTTTTCTGCTGTGAAAATAAACGGGAAGAAACTATATGAATATGCTCGTGCTGGTATCGAAATTGAACGCCCTAGTCGTAAAGTTACCATCTATGAACTAACATTATTAGATGATAGGGATGTTTTCGAGGGAGAAACAATTTCGTTTCGTTTTCGAGCTAAATGTTCAAAAGGTACATATATCCGAACATTAGCTGTTATGATAGGCGAATTACTAGGATACCCTGCACATATGTCTGATTTGATTCGTATTCAGTCTTCTAGCTTCACACTCGATGATTGTTTTACATTAGAGCAAGTGGAACAATATGTTCTTGAGGAGCGCCAGCAAGAGTTGTTACGACCGTTAGAGTACGGTTTATCTCATTTGCCGAAAATGAAGATTAATGATACATTAGCTATGAAAGTTTTTAACGGATCGGTTTTACAAAAACCAGAAGATTTACGCGTTGATTCAGAGGAACACTTTGTATTATTCTATAAAGATGTTGCTTTGGCTATCTATAAAATACATGCTAGTAAGCCTGATTATATTAAGCCAGTTAAGGTTTTACGAACTGGTTTATAAGAGAGACAAGGCTTATAAGAAAGAGGAGAAGAAATTGAAAGTAATAAAGCTAGATTATCCTCATACATGTACTAAAGATGATTTCCCTCCGCTGTCTATTGCACTTGGTTTTTTTGATGGTGTTCATAAGGGTCATCAAGCAGTCATTTCTTCAGCAATAGAGACAGCGAAAGCAAATGGGTGGAATTCGGCAGTTATGACTTTTTATCCTCATCCACTTGCTGTACTGAGGAGTAATCAAGAGGTACATTATATTACACCAATTGAAGACAAAATTGCATTAATTGAAAAGCTAGGTGTTGATTATTTATTTGTGGCAAACTTTACGAAAGAGTTTGCAGCATTATTGCCACAACAGTTTGTTGATGAATGTTTAATCAACTTGAACGTTAAACATGTTACAGCTGGATTTGATTACTCATATGGCAGATTAGGAAAAGGAACTATGGAAACGCTACCTTTTCATGCACGAGGAGTACTTTCACAAACGATTGTGCCTAAATTGAGTTTGGATGATGAGAAAATCAGTTCAACTAAAATTCGAAGCTCTTTATTAGAGGGTGATTTTGAAGGTTTCCGCAAGTTAACTGGACGAAATTATGTTACAAAAGGCGTTGTTATTCATGGTGAAAAACGGGGAAGAAAGCTGGGATTTCCAACAGCTAATGTAAAGCTTAGTGATGAGTATATTATTCCATCTACAGGCGTATATGCAGTGAAAGCGACTATAAATAATCGTACATATGATGGTGTATGTAATATTGGCTACAAGCCAACTTTCCACGATGAAAAACCTGATAAACCAAATGTGGAAGTGCATATCTTTGATTTTGAGGATACGATTTATGATTGTGAAATATGCGTAGAGTGGTTTATAAGATTGCGAAGTGAGAAAAAATTTGCTGGTTTAGATGAATTAATCTCGCAAATCTCGCAAGATAAGGATAACGCAAAACAATATTTTGTAAATATTACTTCCTAAACTTGATTTTTTCTTAATAAAATAGTAAGATATTTAACGTATCAAAAATGAACCTGTGCTTGGCTAGTCGAGTCACCGACGCTATGCTCGGCATTCGGGGATTTTTTAAAAAATTTTATGAGGTGAATACAATGGCAATTAGTCAAGAACGTAAAAACGAAATTATCGCAGAATACAAAACACATGCGAACGATACAGGATCTCCTGAAGTTCAAATCGCTGTTTTAACTGCAGAAATCAATGCATTAAACGAGCACTTACGTACTCACAAGAAAGACCACCACTCTCGTCGTGGATTATTAAAAATGGTTGGTAAACGTCGTAACTTACAAACTTATCTACGTAACAAAGATGTTACTCGTTACCGTGAACTAATCAACAAACTTGGTTTACGTCGATAATTTGTAGAGATTCTTTCATTCTTTACAATTTAATGGGGTATACCCATTTTGAAAAAGCGGGATATTTCCCGCTTTTTTCTTGTAAAAAAGATTTTTTTTGT
>NZ_JBALMO010000006.1:0-59694 GCF_036963345.1 Bacillus sp. JJ722 | reverse complement strand
AAAAAATTACTATGTGGGAAAAAAGAGTGGTAATTTCTTGTAACGATAATAAAAAATTGATAAATGTGCATACATATTTCTTTTTATACTGTTAATGATACGATATTTCGTGCATAATAAGACTAGTATGGGTAAGAAATGTACGCTTTTACATACATGTCATAGATGATTAAATATAATTTAACCTTATGTATAGATTGTAGAGAGGGGTTTTAAAAACAATGGATCAAACGAAAAAAACATTTTCCATAGATTGGGCTGGACGTACGCTCTCTGTAGAAATAGGACAATTAGCAAAACAAGCTAGCGGGGCAGCGTTAATTCGCTATGGAGATACAGCTGTACTTAGTGCGGCTACTGCGTCTAAAGATGCTAAATCGGTAGACTTCTTTCCATTAACTGTGAATTACGAAGAGAGGTTATACGCCGTTGGTAAAATCCCTGGAGGATTTATTAAGCGTGAAGGTCGCCCAAGTGAAAAAGCGATTTTAGCGAGCCGTTTAATTGATAGACCAATTCGTCCGTTGTTCGCTGACGGATTCCGTAATGAAGTACAAGTAATCAGCACAGTAATGAGTGTGGATCAAGATTGTTCTTCTGAAATTGCTGCAATGTTTGGTTCATCACTTGCTTTATGTGTGTCTGATATTCCTTTTGAAGGACCAATTGCTGGTGTAATCGTTGGTCGTATTGATGGCAAATTTGTAATCAATCCAAATGTTGAACAAATGGAGAAAAGCGATATTAACTTAACGGTTGCTGGAACAAAAGATGCTATTAACATGGTAGAAGCAGGTGCGAATGAAGTTCCTGAAGAAGTAATGTTAGAAGCGATTATGTTCGGTCATGAAGAAATTAAACGCTTAGTTGCGTTCCAAGAAGAGATCATGGCAGAAGTGGGTAAAGAAAATCGTGAAATTGAACTTTATGAAATCGATGCGGATTTGCTAGCTGAAGTAACAGCATTGTGTGAAACGGATATTAATAAAGCAGTTCAAGTACAAGAAAAGCTTGCTCGTGAAGAAGCGATTACTGAAGTGAAGAATCGAGTGATTGCACATTATGAAGAGCAAGAAATTGAAGAAAATCAACTTAAACAAGTGAAAGAAATACTAAATAAATTAGTGAAAAATGAAGTGCGACGCTTGATTACAGAAGAAAAAGTACGCCCTGATGGTCGTAGACCGGATGAGATTCGTCCTTTATCTTCTGAAACAGGATTACTTGCACGTACGCATGGTTCAGGATTATTTACTCGTGGACAAACTCAAGCATTATCAATTTGTACGCTTGGCGCATTAGGTGATGTACAAATTCTTGATGGATTAGGTGTAGAAGAGTCTAAACGCTTCATGCATCATTACAACTTCCCACATTACAGTGTAGGGGAAACTGGTTTCTTACGTGGACCAGGTCGTCGTGAAATTGGTCATGGTGCGTTAGGTGAAAGAGCTCTTGAGCCAGTTATTCCATCTGAGAAAGACTTCCCATACACTGTTCGACTTGTATCAGAAGTGCTTGAATCAAATGGATCAACATCTCAAGCAAGTATTTGTGCAAGTACGCTAGCGATGATGGATGCTGGTGTACCAATTAAAGCACCGGTTGCCGGTATAGCAATGGGTCTTGTAAAGAAAGAAGAGCACTACACAATTTTGACGGATATTCAAGGCATGGAAGATCATCTTGGAGATATGGACTTTAAAGTAGCTGGAACAGCTAAAGGTGTTACAGCACTTCAAATGGATATTAAGATTGAAGGTCTATCTAGACAAATCCTTGAAGAAGCTTTACAACAAGCTAAATCGGGAAGAATGCACATTCTAGAATCCATGATGCAAACAATAAGTGAGCCACGTACTCAGCTTTCTCAATATGCACCTAAGATTCTTATGATGGCTATTAATCCAGATAAAATTCGTGATGTTATTGGACCAAGCGGTAAACAAATCAATAAAATCATCGAAGAAACTGGCGTTAAAATCGATATTGAACAAGATGGAACTATCTTCATTGCTTCTACTAATGAAGAGAATAACCAACGTGCAAAACAAATCATTGAAGATTTAGTTCGTGAAGTTGAAGTTGGTAAAACGTATCTTGGTAAGGTAAAACGTATCGAAAAGTTCGGAGCATTTGTTGAAATCTTTAGTGGTAAAGATGGTTTAGTTCATATTTCTGAACTCGATTTAGAACGTGTAGGAAAAGTAGAGGATGTAGTGGCACTTGGCGATGAAATTCTTGTTAAAGTTACAGAAATAGATAAGCAAGGTCGAGTGAACTTATCTCGTAAAGCTGTGCTGAAAGAACAAAAAGAAGCAGAGCAAATGAGCTAATCTTCAGAAGCAATTAATCCACGGTGTGTTACACCGTGGGTTTTTTTTTTGACAAGACTGACGGGTATATCATTTAGTAACAAAATAGTTGATTCATTTATAAAAAGGGCCGGTGACGGTTTTTCTTATTCTATCGTGTACAAACTCTTCATAAAACTGTACTAAGAATCTTTTAAATGTAACAAAATAATAAATGAGATTTCGTGTTACACAGTTCATTGTTTTTCTTATTTTATGAGGAGGATTGTACAAAATGAGTAAAAAGTGGAAACATCTTGTTGCGATATGTGTGATAGGAGGGGTATCATGGATGTTAGTGCAGTCGCCGAGCGTTGATCAGTATGTAACCGCATTAAAAAGTCAATCTGTTTCGGTTGTGAAAAAAAATGATCCTCTTCTAGAAGAAATTAAGCAAAAAGCGAAGGAATATGAAGTTTCACCAAAAAATGCTATGATAGACTCTGTGTGGAAGACCGTTCCAGGATATAACGGCCTAAAAGTAGATATACTCTCTTCTTATAAAGTCATGAAAGATGATGGTGTATTTGATGAAAAGAAACTTATATATAAACAAATACGACCAAAAACACATCTTTCTCAACTTAAAGCTGCCCCTATTTACCGCGCACATCCAGATAAGCCTGTTGCATCGTTTTTAATAAATGTTGCTTGGGGAAACGAATATATTCCTCAGATGCTTTCTGTGTTAAAAAAGCATAATGTGAAAGCTACTTTTTTCCTTGAAGGTAGATGGACAAAGAATAACCCAGAATTGGCTAAGATGATTACTGGAGCAGGGCATGAGGTAGGGAATCACTCATATACTCATCCTAATATGCAAAAGTTATCATCGAGTTTAACAAGGAAAGAGATCCAAGAAACAAATGATGTAATCAAAGCTGTTACAGGTGTTTCAAGCAGTTTGTTTGCGCCTCCTAGTGGTGCATTTAGAGATGAGACGGTGTCAATTGCAGATGAACTAGGAATGGATACAATTATGTGGAGTGTTGATACAATTGATTGGCAAAAACCCACCCCATCTGTATTAACAGAAAGAGTATTAAGTAGGATTCATAATGGAGCTTTTATATTAATGCACCCTACTGAATCTACAGCAAAATCTTTAGAGACATTAATTGTGAACATTAAGAAGAAAAAGTTACATATTACAACAGTATCTGAAGCATTAAAGGAAGAAAGAATTATGCATTAATCGTGGGATATGCATTCTACTAAGACAGCAAGATATAGGAGGGAATAGTTGTTGATTAAAAAATATACATGTCAAAATGGAGTTCGAATAGTTCTTGAAAATATACCCACTGTTCGTTCAGTAGCTATTGGATTATGGATTAAAGCGGGTTCAATAAATGAAACGGAAAGTAATAATGGAATTTCACATTTCTTAGAGCATATGTTTTTTAAAGGTACAACGACAAAAAATGCAAAAGAAATTGCAGAAAGCTTTGATAGCATAGGTGGACAAGTAAACGCTTTTACGTCAAAAGAGTATACTTGTTATTATGCAAAGGTATTAGATAACCACGCTAGCTATGCACTTAATGTGCTAGGAGATATGTTCTTTAATTCTACTTTTGATTCTGAAGAGCTACAAAAAGAAAGAAATGTTGTGTATGAAGAAATTAAAATGTATGAAGATACACCAGATGATATCGTTCATGACTTATTAAGCAAGGCTGTATATGAGAACAATTCACTTGCTTTCCCAATCTTAGGACGTGAAGAAACATTAGAGACGTTCACAAGTGATACATTAAAGCAATATGTGCATGAAATGTATACACCTGATCGTTTAGTGATTTCTGTAGCAGGAAATGTAGATGAAAGCTTTATTAAAGAAATTGAAAAGCTGTTTGGTAGCTATGAAGGTGGAAAACGTGAAAACGTGCAACAAGATAAACCTGTCTTCCATTATCATACTTTGCAAAAAAAGAAAGAGACGGAACAAGCTCATTTATGTTTAGGGTACGAAGGATTACCAATAGGGCATAGTGATGCGTACAGTTTAATTGTTATGAATAACATCCTAGGTGGAAGCATGAGTAGTCGTCTATTCCAAGAAGTACGTGAACAAAGAGGACTTGCATACTCTGTTTACTCCTATCATTCTGGCTATCAAGATAGCGGTTTAGTTACCATTTATGGTGGTACTGGAGCAGGCCAAATGGAAGTATTATTCCAAACCATTCAACAAACAATTGACACATTTAAAAGAGAAGGAATTACGGCTAAAGAACTTAACAATAGTAAAGAGCAGTTAAAAGGAAATTTAATGTTGAGTTTAGAGAGCACAAATAGTAGAATGAGTCGAAATGGTAAAAATGAACTGGTTTTAGGAAATCATCGTTCATTAGATGAAATTGTTGAGTTGATTGATAATGTTACGCAAGACAGTGTTGCAGCGATCACTAATAAAGTATTTACTGATGAACATGCAATGGCTTTTATTAGTCCAATAGAAGATTGGCAGTCGAAGTAAAGAAATTGTGTTAGAGGGTTTTGTAAAACCTTTTAGCACGGTTTTTTTATTTAAAATGAAAAATCACTTCTAATCTTACCTATTAACTTATATGAATGTAATAGGTATATTTAAAAGAGGTGACTGCTTTTATGAGGTTAAGTGAATTAAGCGGTAAAGAAATTGTAGATGTTAAAAAAGCAGAGCGACTTGGTATTCTCGGTCAGACCGATTTAGAAATTAATGAAAATGGACAAATAGTAGCGCTCATTATTCCCTCAGTTAAATGGTTCGGATTTAAAAAGAATGGCAGTGAGATACGTGTGCCGTGGCGTCATATAAAGAAGATAGGTACAGATATGATTATTATTGATATTCCAGATGTCCATTATGAAGAAAAGTCTTAACTGGGATGAAAAAGAACAGAATTAATATGTTGAAGAGGAATTCCAAATTGGAATTTCTCTTTTTTACTTTTGAAAGTAAACATACACCTATCTAGCGTCGTGTTCATAATATGGGTAAGGAAAAAGGTAAGTTTTATTATTAATTTTCCTTAAAGTGGGTGAAGATAGAGTGCTAACAGGCATGCAAATTGCCGTTATAGGCGGAGATGCAAGGCAACTAGAAGTGATTAGAAAGTTAACGGAGCAAGATGCAAAATTATCATTGATAGGCTTTGAGCAGCTTGATCATGCATTTTCTGGTGCAGTAAAAGAAAAGATTGATGAACTGGATTTTACGGAAATAGATGCGATTATTCTTCCGGTCCCAGGAACGAATTCGGAAGGTAAAATTGAGACGATTTTTTCAAATGAAAGCATCGTTTTAACGAGTAATATTCTTACAAAAACCCCACCTTATTGTAAGGTTTATTCCGGTATAAGTAATTCCTATTTAGATTCTGTAATGAAAAAAGCTAATCGACAATTAGTCCAGCTGTTCCAAAGAGATGATGTAGCTATATATAATAGTATTCCAACTGTTGAAGGCACAATTATGATGGCCATTCAACACACCGATTTTACAATTCATGGAAGTAATGTAGTTGTGTTAGGCCTAGGTAGGACGGGTATGAGTGTGGCTCGAACATTTCAAGCACTTGGAGCAAAAGTGAAAGTTGGAGCAAGAAAGAGCGAGCACATCGCCCGCATAACTGAAATGGGTTTACAGCCATTTTATTTAAATCGATTAGAAGAAATTGTGAAGGATGTAGATCTTTGTATTAATACGATTCCAATACAAATTGTAACAGCCAAAGTGATTGCAGGAATGCCAGCTCATACATTAATTATTGATTTAGCTTCAAAACCAGGTGGGACTGATTTTCGATACGCTGAGAAAAGAGGCATTAAGGCACTATTAGCACCTGGGTTACCAGGTATTGTCGCTCCAAAATCAGCGGGGAGAATATTAGCTAATGTACTCATTCAGCTTTTGCAAGAGGATTTAGGGAAACGAAAGGGGAAGTCGAAATGAGTTTAAGAGGGAAGCGAATTGGATTTGGAGTTACAGGCTCTCATTGCACATACGATGTTGTGTTTCCTGAAATTGAAAAGTTGGTGAATAGTGGTGCAGAAGTGATTCCGGTTGTTACCCATACTGTTAGTAATACAAATACTCGCTTTGGCGAAGGTGATGACTGGGTAAAACGGATAGAGAGGATAACAGGTCATGCGGTAATTGATAGTATTGTAAAAGCAGAGCCACTAGGTCCAAAAATGCCGTTGGATTGCATGGTTATAGCACCGTTAACAGGAAGCTCAATGAGTAAGTTCGCAAATGCCCTTACTGATTCTCCGGTACTTATGGCTGCCAAAGCTACATTACGAAATTATCGACCCGTTGTTCTTGGAATTTCTACGAATGATGCACTTGGATTAAATGGTGTTAATTTAATGCGCTTAATGGCAGCAAAAGATATATATTTCATACCCTATGGTCAAGATGATCCTGAAAATAAGCCAAAATCAATGGTTGCAAAAATGTCTCTCATCTCCGAAACGATCATAGCAGCTATTGAAGGAAAGCAATTACAACCCGTTATCATTGAAAAATTCCGAGATTTTTCATAATATTACAATAAAAAATCTTACTTAAGTAAATTTGTGAAAAATCTATTGTTTCTTTTATAAGGTAATATGATAAAATAAAGACTAATCTCGGAACCAATATATATAAACAATAAAATATTTGCTTAAAAAGACAGAAATGGGGTATGGATGGTGGAAGCAAGACAAGGATTAAATGTAGCAGTCGTAGGAGCAACAGGTGCTGTTGGCCAACAAATGATGGAAACTTTAGAGAAAAGAAATTTTCCAATCAAAAATATTACTCTTTTGTCTTCTGCTCGATCTGCAGGAACCGTATTAAAGTTTAATGGAGAAGAAATCGTTGTTCAAGAAGCAAAACCAGAGTTATTTGAAGGTATTGATATTGCATTATTCAGTGCAGGAGGAAGTGTATCCCTTGAACTTGCGCCTGAAGCGGCGAAACGTGGAGCTATAGTAGTAGATAACACGAGCGCATTCAGAATGGCTGAAAATGTACCGTTGGTTGTTCCGGAAGTAAATGAAGAGGATTTAAAGCAACATAAAGGAATTATTGCGAATCCAAACTGCTCTACAATCCAAATGGTAGCGGCTTTAGAACCTGTTCGCAAAGCTTATGGATTAAATAAATTAATTGTTTCTACTTATCAAGCTGTTTCAGGATCAGGTGCAGCAGCAATCTCTGAATTACATGAACAAACACAACAGCTATTAAATGGTGAGGAAATTAATCCACAAGTATTACCAGTAAAGAGCGACGAGAAGCACTACCAAATTGCTTTCAACGTAATTCCACAAATTGATAAGTTTCAAGAAAATGGCTATACGTATGAAGAAATGAAAATGATTAATGAAACGAAAAAAATTATGCATATGCCTGACCTACCTGTAGCAGCAACTTGTGTAAGAATTCCAGTAGTAACTGGACATTCTGAGTCATTGTACTTTGAAGTAAATCAATCAGGTGTTTCTGCAGCAGATATTAAAGAATTAATGAAAAGTGCACCAGGTGTAGTCTTACAAGATGAGCCAGAAGCACAAATTTATCCTATGCCTGCTGACTGCGTAGGTAAAAATGAAGTATTTGTTGGTAGAATCCGTAAAGATTTGGATGAAGATAAAGGCTTCCATATGTGGGTTGTTTCTGATAACCTATTAAAAGGCGCAGCGTGGAATTCAGTTCAAATCGCTGAAAGTCTAATTAAATTAGAATTGGTTACTTTAAAATAATGTATCGTTAGGCATTCTTAGTTGATTTGCTTTACATGTATAGAAGATTTTATTCTTCTATGTAGATCAATGTAGTTTGCTAACAGAGACTAAAATAAAATAGCCGATTATTAAGCCTCAGCCTTTCAATTAAACAAGAAAGGCTGAGTTAATTTGGGGTGTAGACATGAATATTATTGTTCAAAAGTTCGGAGGAACATCCGTTAAAGATGATGAGAGTAGAGCACATGCTAGAAGACATATTGAAAAAGCTGTTTCTGAAGGCTATAAAGTAATTGTTGTTGTTTCTGCCATGGGTAGAAAAGGAGATCCATATGCAACTGATACATTGCTGTCACTTGTAAATGGTTCACAAAGTAAGATATCAAAAAGAGAACAAGATTTGTTGCTTTCAGTAGGTGAAACTATTTCATCTGTTATATTTGCTGACATGCTTCTTCAAAATGGAATAAATGCTACCGCTTATACGGGCGCTCAAGCAGGCTTCCGTACCAACAATGATCATACAAATGCAAAGATAGTCGAAATGAAGTGCGAACGTATTGTTAAAGAGCTTGAGCAATTTGATGTTGTTGTTGTTGCTGGTTTCCAAGGCGTAAGTAGAAGTGGTGATGTTACAACAATTGGTAGAGGTGGAAGTGATACTTCAGCTGCGGCAATTGGTGCAGCTGTACAAGCGGAATGGGTAGATATTTTTACTGATGTGGAAGGTATTATGACAGCCGACCCTCGTATCGCAGAGCATGCTCGTGCCCTTTCTGTTGTAACGTACAATGAAGTTTGTAATATGGCGTATCAAGGAGCTAAAGTAATTCATCCAAGAGCAGTTGAAATTGCGATGGCTGCTAAAGTTCCTATTCGTATTCGTTCAACTTATAGTGATGGTTTAGGAACACTTGTAACTTCGTTAAATAGTGAAAGCCGTGGAAGCGACATAGGTGATCGCTTAGTAACTGGCATAGCTCATTTAAACAAAATCACACAAATACGTGTTAATGCCAAAAAAGATCAATATAATTTATCGACAGAAGTATTTAAAGCAATGGCTACCGCTTCAATAAGTGTTGACTTTATAAATATCTCTCCAAACGGTGTTGTATATACTGTAAATGAAGACATGACAGACCGAGCTTTTGAAGTGCTAAAAGAAAAAGGTTATGAGCCAGTTATCGTAAGGAAATGTGCTAAGGTATCAGTTGTTGGTGCTGGAATGACAGGTGTTCCTGGAATAACAGCAAAAATTGTTACAGCACTTTCCGAAAAAGGTATTAGTATCTTACAAGCGGCCGACAGCCATACTACAATTTGGGTATTGATAAGCGAAAATCATTTGACTGAGGCAGTAAATGCATTACATGATGCTTTTCAGCTTCATGTTGAATACGATGAAACTCACATATAGAATAGAGTGTTTCGGAGATTACTCATTGTTTGTTTCCTTATCATGACTATTTAAGTATTGCAATTTAGGTTTTATGTAAAACTTTTTATAAAATGAAACGTTTATCAGTGAAGACATATTATATTTCTTCATTGGTGGTTAATCCAATCGAGTTCTTAGCTTTCGCTAATATACATCTAGCTTCAACATAAGTGTTTAAGTGTAGAAGCGGGTATTAACGTTAGTTAGAACGGGATAAATTCTGTTAGGAGTGAAAGAAAGTATGATTTCGTTCGGTAAAATTTTAACAGCTATGGTGACGCCTTTTGATCATAAAGGTAATATCGACTTTGCGAAAACGACTCAATTAGTAAACTATCTAATTGATAATGGTACGGATGCACTTGTGGTAGCAGGAACAACAGGTGAGTCGCCTACATTAACTACAGAAGAAAAGTTAGCGTTGTTCCAACATGTCGCGAAAGTTGTAGATAAGCGTATTCCGGTTATTGCAGGAACAGGTAGCAATAACACGTATGCTTCTATAGAGTTAACTAAAAAGGCAGAAAAGGTGGGCGTAGACGCTTTTTTACTTGTTTCACCATACTACAATAAACCGAGTCAACAAGGTATGTATGAGCATTTTAAGGCAATTGCTGAAAGTACTAAATTACCAATTATGCTATATAATATTCCAGGGCGTACAGCTGTTAAGATCGAAATAGAAACAATTTTTAAGCTTTCTGCTATTCCAAATATCGTTGCGGTTAAAGAATCTACTGGAGATTTGGCAGCAACTACTGAGATTATCTCTCAAACAGCTGACGATTTCATGGTGTATAGTGGAGATGATTATTTAGCGCTACCAATGATTTCAGTCGGAGCTTCAGGAGTTGTTTCTGTAGCATCTCATATTATAGGTAATGAGATGCAACAAATGGTTGAAGCATATTTTCTTGGTGAGAATCAAAAGGCAGCACGTCTACATCAAGAGCTTATGCCAATCATGAATGGATTGTTTATGGCTCCAAATCCAACTCCAGTGAAAACAGCATTGCAAATGAAAGGGATTGATGTTGGATCCGTTCGTTTGCCTTTAGTAGCCCTTTCACCAAGTGAAAGAGAAGCCTTAAGTCAATTAATAAAATAATAATGATAATGATAATACTGTAAAGGGTGAATTACACATCGAAAAACGATGTGTGATTCACCCTTTTTAGTTTATCCCATTCAAACTGGCGCTAAGACTCCCACTTTAAAACGAAATTAAAAGCGAAGACGTTTAAGAGGGAGATGAAGCGCCAGTAAAAACGTAATAGTAAAGGTGTGTAAACAAAAAGGAGATGATTAATAACCTTAGTGTACGCTTTTGTTTTTCTGAAAAATCTGATTTGTCTTAATACTCGGTTGAAAAGGTTGCTATGTATTTTTTATTTACGGTATAATAGATGTAATTGTTTATGAACGGAAAGTTTTGAAGTGTAGGAGGAAAAATACGTGAACAACCAAATGAATCATAACATTAAGGCATTCTCTCTTGGCGGACAAGGAGAACTAGGAAAGAATATGTACGTAGTAGAAGTAAATAATGAAATTTTTGTATTAGATGCTGGATTAATGTTCCCAGAAGAGGAAATGCTCGGAATTGATGTAGTAATTCCTGATACTACTTATTTATTAGAAAATCAAGAAAAGATACAAGGTGTTTTCTTAAGTCATGGTCACGAAGATCATATAGGAGCGCTTCCTTATATCTTGAATTATATGAACATTCCTATATATGGATCTAAATTAACAATTGAATTAGTTAAACTAAGATTGAAAGAAAATAGATTTAAAGGTAACGTATCGTTTATAGAAATAGATAATCAATCAGAGTTACAATTTGAAAATGTAAAAGTGTCCTTTTTTAAGACAAATCATAGTATACCAGGAGCACTTGGAATTTGTTTACATACCGAAGACGGTTGTATTGTTTATACTGGTGATTTTAAATTTGACCAAGCTGCATCGGGGATTTATGCAGCGGATATCGGCAAAATTGCCAAAATAGGGGAAGAAGGTGTCTTGCTATTATTGTCAGATAGCACAGGTGCTGAGAACCCAGGGTATACGAAATCAGAAGCAATCGTTGCAAATTCAATGCTTGATGTATTCCAAAGCGGTGAAGGAAGAATTATTCTTGCATCCTTTGCCTCAAATATTAATACCATCCAGCATACGTTAGATGCTGCACATAGAAGTAATCGTAAAGTGGCTATTGTTGGAAATGAAATTAAACAAATATTCGATATTAGTTTGCAAACCGGTTATTTAAAGGTTGAAGATGAGGCTGTTATTCCAATGGCTGAAGCGGATCAATATGAAGATCAAGAGTTAGTCATTTTAGCATCTGGACCAAAAGGGGAGCCTGTATCGGTTCTTGAAAGAATCGCGAAGAAAAATCATAAACAGATTTGCTTGAGACCTAAAGATTCGATATTAATTGCGGCACTACCTGTTCGAGGTGGTGAGTTGCAGCTTACGAAAACAATAGATTTATTATATCGAGTTGGTGGAAACGTTGTATCAAAAAATCGTACAGTGTATGTACCTGGTCATGGTAGTCAAGAAGAGCTAAAAATGATGATCAATTTATTGAAACCAAAATACTTTATGCCAATTCATGGTGAGTATCGTATGTTAATGGCACACAGTAAAGTAGCGAAGCAATGTGGAATAGATAATGAAGCGATTGTAATCGCGGAGAATGGCGAAATTGTTGATGTGCAGTCAGATAAAATAAGGGTAACTAATAAAGTAGCTGCTGGTAATATTCTAATCGACGGTAGTGGAATTGGTGATGTTGGTAATATTGTATTACGAGATCGTAGACTATTGTCACAAGATGGTATTTTAATAGTAGTTGTGACATTAAGTAGAGGTAGCAAAGCAATTATATCGGGACCAGAAATTATAACACGTGGATTTGTATATGTAAGAGAATCTGAAAAATTAATCGATAATTCTATTAATATAGTAAAAGAAGTTGTAGAGAAAAATGTTAATACACCAAATTTTGATTGGTCAAGCTTGAAGCAAAATATTCGTGAGCAATTAAGTTCACAGCTATATGAAGAAACGAAAAGAAGACCTATGATATTACCGATCATAATGGAAATTTAATGTAATCGTAAAAGCCACACTTTTTTAAAAGTGTGGCTTTTCTTACGTCAAATATGGTCATATTTATTGACAAAATACTCAATGGATTCAATAGCAATTTCATCTGGTTCTTTACCTGTGTGCTTTGCGAATGCTTCTGTTATTGCCTTCTGGTCCCCTTTGTATGTTTCAGTAAGTTGGCAAAGTAATCTTAGCAATGTAGTGAATTCAGTAAACTCTTGTTTAGTTTGAGGCATTTGATGAGATAACACAAAAGTATGTGCATCATATTTTTCAATTTTATCTAGTAATGCTAATATATTTGGAATTGTATAGTGGAATGGTCCTTCATACATATTGGCATATAAACAATCTCCTAAAAAAAGTACTTTATCTTCAGGGATAAAAACGATGGAAGAATCAGCAGAATGGTCTCCTCCTACATGTTCGATTATACATTGTACGCCCCCTAAATCAATCTCCATTTGTTTGGTAAATGTAATCTCTGGAAGTCTTATATGTATATCTCGATTAGAACCGTATTCGACCTTAATCATATCTGCACAAAAAGCAATTTCAATTCCTTGTTTAACTCGTTCATCCAATGCTGCATCACTCCATGAAAAAGGGAGTAATTCTTCTAGCGCTAATTTTGTTTGTTGGTGACAAATTGTCGTGATGTCCATTTCATGTAAACCGAAGCTATGGTCCCAATGCCAATGCGTGAGAAAGACAGCAAGAATGGGTGATAGCTTTTGATTTTTGACTTGCGATAGAAATGCTTGAGCATGATTTGCAGAATTTCCACCATCAATAATAAGAGAATGTTTTTTTCCGGATATAATTCCGAGAACAGGTCTGTCAGTTTCTGAACTTGGTGGTAAGTAATAAATATGATTCGATAAGGATGTTAAAGTATTGTTTGCCATGTTTATTTCTCCTATAAATATATTTTGTTAAGTAATTTTTGAGAGATCTCTCAACTTAATTATAAACAAACCTCGTAAGATTAGAATGAATTATTAAAGCTACGTTCATACTAATTCTATCTATTGTGAAAGGGGAATTATGATGAGTAGAAATGAAAACCTTCCAGAACAGGAAAATGAGAAACCAGAGGAAAAGGGAGCAACCTTATTAGATAAAATTCAACAATTAGGTCAAACGAATGTTCCGCAAATGACCGATTCAAAAATTCATTGTTTAACAATAATTGGTCAAATTGAAGGGCATATGCAATTACCGCCGCAAAATAAAACAACTAAGTATGAACATGTGATTCCGCAGATTGTTGCAATTGAACAAAATCCTAAAATAGAAGGGTTACTAGTTATTTTAAATACAGTAGGTGGGGATGTAGAGGCTGGATTAGCTTTAGCTGAAATGCTAGCATCACTTTCAAAGCCAACTGTGTCAATCGTATTAGGAGGCGGACATTCTATAGGAGTGCCTATAGCTGTTAGTTGTGATTATAGCTTTATAGCGGAAACGGCGACGATGACAATTCATCCAATTCGTTTAACTGGATTAGTTATTGGCGTACCACAAACATTCGAATATCTTGATAAAATGCAAGATCGAGTCATTCATTTTGTAACGAAGCATTCCAATATTTCAGAGGAAGATTTCAAGGAGTTAATGTTTGCTAAAGGAAATTTAACAAGGGATATTGGTACAAATGTAGTTGGGCTAGATGCAGTAGCAAGTGGACTTATAGATGGTGTCGGTGGAGTTGGAGAAGCGATTAAGAAATTAAACAGTTTAATCGATGAAAATAAACTGCCTGCAGAGATAGAGGTTGAAGGAGGCTTGAATTAATGACGCTCTATACAATTATGCCAAATGAATGGGTTTTGCAAAACGAGAAGGAATTACCCTACACTCAGGAGAATTTTTATTACAAAGGTGTATTGGTGACAGCTCAAAGAGTTCTACCATATCGTTATCAAATTTTAGGAATAATTAGCACAAATCCAAATGATTATTTAAATGAAGAATTTCAGCCAGGAAGATATATAAATAGTGAATTTTTCGAACAAATTCATTAGGTATCTTGTATATGTTATACTATTTGCATAAGTGTATGAATAGGGATTATTGTTTTAATGAAAGTAAATATGAATTTCATCAGCAGCCATTAAAGGCTGCTTTCTCTAAGTTAATAGCCACTATTCTTCAAGAATATGGCTATAAAAAAAGAAAAACAATCCTGTATTACATAAGGCGGTGAAAGCCTAGTTTCTTTAAAGGTTGGTGATTAATTAAATGGCTAAAGTCAAAAGAAGACGAAAGAAGACGAAGAGCACTGAGCAATTAAAGCGTACATTGAAGTTCGAAATTGTTGGTTTAATTATGTTTGGTTTGTCAACAATTGCAATTGCTGAACTTGGAGCTTTTGGAAACGCACTCTCATTATTTTCACGTTTTTTTATGGGTGAGTGGAATATTCTATTATTAATAGGTGTATTAATAGTTGGTTTGTTCTTAATGTGGAAACGAGAAATACCATCATTCTTTCGAAGACAACTTATAGGAGTGTATTTAATTGTTTCAAGTATCCTATTATTAAGTCATGTAACATTATTTGAATTATTATCTGAGGGTGGTCCATTTGAGAAACCGAGTGTTGTACTTAATACGTGGGAATTGTTTTGGATGGAAGCAACAGGTAAAGCAGCTGCAACAGATTTAGGCGGAGGTATGATTGGTGCAATCTTGTTTGCTGTTTTTTATTTCTTGTTTGCAGAAGCGGGTGCAAAAATAGCCGCATTTATATGTATCATCGTCGGTATTATTTTATTAACAGGTAAAACATTTGGCGATGTGTTAAACAAAATGATAGAAGGGCTGCGCACTTTTATTGTGAATCAATGGAAAGCCTTTGTTGTAGATGTAAAAGATGTAAAGAGAAAGCAACGTAGTAAAAGAGCTGAAAAGAAAACAAAAGCTGAAACCGCGGATGAGACACCACCAATTATCGAGCATCAAGAAACGTATGAAGAGCCAGTTATTCGTAGTTTTTCTCAGAAGGCATATGATTATGAAGAAGAATTACAAAGTGAAGAGAAAGCAAATGTAGTAGAGTCAAATGCTGCAATAGTAGAAGATTCGTCGCCCGGAGAAGGATCTGTCAATATGAACTTCAGTGAAATGGAGAACGCGGAGTACCAGCTACCTTCTTTGGCATTATTACATGCTGCTAAAAAATCGGATCAAACAAGTGAGCATAAACGAATACATGAGAATGCAGCCAAATTAGAACGCACTTTTGCTAGTTTTGGTGTAAATGCGAAAGTTTCGCAAGTACATTTAGGGCCAGCCGTTACGAAGTATGAAATTCATCCAGCTGTAGGAGTGAAAGTAAGTAAAATTGTAAGTTTATCAGATGATATTGCACTAGCTCTTGCAGCAAAAGGGATCCGAATCGAAGCTCCAATTCCAGGAAAGTCAGCTATTGGTATTGAGGTTCCAAATACAGAGGTCGCTATGGTGTCCTTGCGTGAAGTGCTAGAATCAAAGCAATCGATGGAGAATGATTCGAGACTATTAATTGGATTAGGCCGAGATGTAGCTGGTGAAGCTGTAATGGCTGAATTAAACAAAATGCCTCATTTACTAGTAGCTGGAGCAACAGGTTCAGGTAAATCAGTATGTATAAATGGGATCATTACGAGTATTCTTACGAAAGCAAAGCCACATGAAGTAAAGATGATGATGATTGATCCAAAGATGGTTGAATTGAATATGTATAATGGAATTCCTCATTTATTAGCTCCTGTTGTTACGGATGCCAAAAAAGCATCACAGGCATTAAAGAAGGTAGTTAATGAGATGGAGAGAAGATATGAGTTGTTTGCCCATACGGGTACGAGAAATATTGAAGGCTATAACGATTATGTCAAGCTACATAATATTGAAAATGAAGAGAAGCAACCACTATTACCTTATATTGTGGTCATAGTCGATGAGCTCGCTGATTTAATGATGGTTGCATCATCTGATGTGGAAGATGCGATAACGAGATTAGCTCAAATGGCTCGTGCCGCTGGAATTCATTTAATCATTGCAACACAAAGACCATCAGTAGACGTTATTACAGGGGTTATTAAAGCAAATATTCCTTCAAGAATTGCATTTAGTGTATCTTCCATGACAGATTCACGAACCATTTTAGACATGGGTGGAGCTGAGAAGCTTCTCGGTAGAGGTGATATGTTGTTTTTACCTGTAGGTGCGTCTAAGCCAATTAGGGTACAAGGTGCATTTCTATCTGATCAAGAAGTCGAGGATGTTGTGACATATGTCATTTCCCAACAGAAAGCACAATATCAGGAAGATATGATACCGGATGAACAGCAGGAAGTAACTAGTGAAGTTGAAGATAAGCTTTATAATTCAGCAGTTGAATTAGTGGTGGAAATGGGAACAGCTTCTGTATCTATGTTACAAAGAAGATTTCGTATTGGATATTCACGTGCAGCGAGATTAATTGATGAAATGGAAATGAGAGGTATTGTGGGACCATACGAAGGTAGTAAACCAAGAGCAGTTCTAGTAAGTAAGGAGCAATTCGGTCAAGATGTGAAACATTCGTAATTTATAAATTTTTAGGTGGATCATTAAAAAGGCTTTAAAATAGGGCTTTTTTAATGATCATAACCATAATGTTTATAAAAATAAACAATTTAATTCATTAATTAGACCAAATTAAATGATTTCTCTATTTATTTATTGAATAAAAAATGATAATCTAGATTACGGTTAGTAGAAAGAGATTATACATCTGAAGTCTGATGTCTTAGGTGTAAGCGTTTTAGGGGGACTGGTGCATGTCTATAAAGCAGGATCATCGTCAATTATATCTTCAAGTCATTGAAAAAATTAAAAAAGATATTAAAGACGGTGTATACATAGAAAAAGAAAAATTACCATCAGAATTTGAATTATCTAAGCAACTTGGTGTAAGCCGAGCGACTCTTAGAGAAGCATTGCGTATTCTTGAGGAAGAGAATGTGATTATTCGAAGACATGGGGTAGGTACATTTGTCAATGCGAAGCCACTTTTTAGCTCTGGAATAGAACAACTAAATAGTGTGACGAGCATGATTGAACAAGCGGGCATGAAACCTGGTACCATTTTCTTAAGTTCTAGTGAACAAATCGTATCCGAAGATGAAATACGATTGTTTAACTGTAAGGGGAATGATTCACTTATTGTGTTTGAAAGGCTTAGAACTGCTAATGATGAGCCAGTTGTGTATTGTCTTGATAAAATGTTAGAAAAGGATTTGCCAGATAGTTTTGCTTATCATGGGGAATCTATTTTTAATATTTTAGAAAGAGATGCAAACATTAAAGTTGCTTATGCAGTTTCTTATATAGAGCCGCTTGGATATCATAATAAGATCTCTCCACTACTACAATGTGATCCTGAGACAGCACTATTAGTATTAAAACAAATGCACTATGATGAGAACGATCGGCCGATTTTGTATTCGCTTAACTATTTTAAGTCTAACAAGTTTAGTTTTCATGTTTTACGTAAACGTATTTAATCGATACGTAAATGTACTGAAGACGAAAATGACTTTTTACTAATCAACAACACAAATATGGGAGGGTTTACCTTGAAGAAGCGTAAAATGGGCTTAGCTTTATCATTGGTACTTGCTGCTGGTACTATTCTTGGCGCATGTGGTTCAGGCGGTGATAAGAAAGAAGAAAGCAAAGGTTCTGACGACAAGAAGAATTTCTCTGTTGCAATGGTAACTGACACAGGTGGGGTTGATGATAAGTCATTCAACCAATCATCATGGGAAGGTATTAAAGCTTTTGGTAAAGAGAACAACTTGAAAAAAGGTAAAGGTGGATATGAGTACTTACAATCTACTGGTGAAGCGGATTATACGTCTCATTTAAATACACTTGTACGTAATAAATTTGATCTTATTTATGGTGTTGGATACTTATTAGCTCCGGCTATTACAGAAGTAGCTAAACAACAACCTAATTCACACTTTTCAATTATTGACGATGTTGTTGATGAGCCTAACGTAGCTAGTATTACTTTTAAAGAGCATGAAGGTTCATTCTTAGTAGGTGTTGCTGCGGCAATGTCTTCAAAATCTAACAAAATTGGCTTTGTTGGTGGAGTTGACGGAAGCCTAATAAACAAATTTGAATCCGGTTTCATTGCGGGTGTTAAATCTGTAAAACCTGATGCTGAAGTACAAGTACAATATGCAGGGGACTTCGGTAAACCTGAACTTGGTAAAGAAATTGCAAACACTATGTATTCACAAGGTGTTGATATAATCTATCATGCTGCTGGTGGTACTGGTAATGGTGTATTCACAGCTGCGAAAGAAAGAAAGAAAAAAGATCCTAATGCTAATGTTTGGGTAATTGGTGTTGACCGTGACCAATTTGAAGAAGGTAACGTTCCAGGAACTAAACTTAACGTAACATTAACTTCAATGGTTAAACGTGTTGATATCGCAGTTAAAGATTTAGCTACAAAGGCTAAAGACGGTAAATTCCCTGGTGGAGAAGAAATTCAGTATGGTCTTGATGAAGGAGCTATTTCTGTAGCAACTACTGGAGATCACTTATCAGAAGACATTCAAAAAGCAGTAGCTGAGTGGACTGAAAAAATTAAAAAAGGTGAAGTAAAAGTACCTTCAACTCGTAAAGAAGTAAAAGAAATGAAGTTCTAATAAAGAATCAATAATTGAGGGAATACCATTTTATTAGGTATTCCTTCAATTATGATTATTTGTAAAAATTATGAAAATTTAATTAATGCAAAGTGCATTCTCTATCCTTGTTTTGGAAATTAAATGAAAGGTTGTAAGATAAGTCTTGCAGTCTTTCCTTTACTTTTTCAAATTATAAACCAGAGCGCATTTAGCTCGTAAATACAAGGGAGTGAGAAACTAAGTGGAATACGTAATTGAAATGCTTAACATTACAAAAGAATTCCCTGGAATTGTAGCTAATGATGATATTACGCTTCAAGTGAAGAAAGGTGAAATTCATGCGTTGTTGGGTGAAAATGGTGCTGGTAAGTCCACGCTTATGAATGTACTTTTTGGTCTATATCAGCCAGAAAAAGGTAAGATCCGCGTAAAAGGTAAAGAAGTAAATATTACCAATCCTAATATAGCAAATGATTTAGGAATTGGAATGGTGCATCAGCACTTTATGTTAGTTGATCCACTTACAGTTACAGAGAATATTATTCTTGGTAAAGAACCTACCAAGTTTGGAACAATTAACTTAAAAAAAGCGAGCCAAGTAGTAAAAAGAATATCTGAACAATATGGTTTGCAAGTCGATCCGTATGCCAAAATAGCTGATATTTCTGTAGGGATGCAACAAAGGGTTGAAATTTTAAAAACTCTTTATAGAGGTGCTGAAATTTTAATCTTTGATGAACCTACTGCAGTTTTAACTCCGCAAGAAATTACTGAGTTAATTTCGATTATGAAGAAGTTAATAGCTGAAGGAAAATCTATTATTCTTATAACTCATAAACTTAAAGAAATTATGGAAGTTTGTGATCGCGTAACCGTTATCCGAAAAGGAAAAGGAATTGGAACGGTGGACGTTAAGGATACAAACCCGAATCACTTAGCGAGTTTAATGGTTGGTCGTGAAGTTGTATTTAAAACAGAAAAGGCGCCTTCAAAACCAAAACAAGATATTCTTAAAATCGAGAACTTAACTGTAAGAGATTCACGTCATGTAAATGCAGTTAATAATCTTAATTTAACTGTTAGAGCAGGTGAAATTGTTGGTATCGCTGGTGTTGATGGGAATGGTCAATCCGAATTAATCGAAGCAATCACTGGTCTTATGCACTCTCAATCAGGAAAAATATCATTGAATGATAAAGATATAACAAACTTAAAGCCACGTAAAGTAACAGAATCTGGAATTGGTCATATACCTCAAGACCGTCATAAGCATGGATTAGTACTAGATTATTCAATGAGTGAAAATATGGTTTTACAAACATATTATCAAAAACCGTTTTCTAACATGGGAGTATTAAATTACAAAGAAATTGAAAAGAAAGCTAAGGAACTAATTGCAGAGTTCGATGTTAGAACACCTAGTGAGAAGACGTTAGCGAGAGCTTTGTCTGGTGGTAACCAACAAAAAGCTATTATAGGTCGTGAAATGGATCGTGATCCAGATTTATTAATTGCTGCTCAGCCAACTCGTGGCCTTGATGTTGGAGCAATTGAATTCATTCATAAAAGATTAATAGAACATCGAGATCAAGGTAAAGCTGTTCTGCTCGTTTCTTTTGAATTAGATGAGATTATGAATGTTAGTGATCGTATTGCTGTTATGTACGAAGGACAAGTTGTAGCCGTAGTTGATCCAAAAGAGACAACTGAACAAGAACTAGGTTTATTGATGGCAGGAAGTAAGAAGCAGAGTGAAGCGGGGGTAAAGAACCATGTCTAAACGTACAGTTAACATTTTAGTGCCCGTTATTGCTGTTTTCCTTGGTTTGCTAGCTGGAGCTATTATTATGTTAATAAGTGGCTATAGTCCAATTGCGGGATATACAGCACTTATTAATGGTATTTTTGGAGAAACATTTTATTTAGGTGAAACAGTAAGACAAATTACGCCGTTAATTCTTGCGGGTGTAGCAGTTGCTTTTGCCTTTAGAACTGGATTATTTAATATCGGGGTTGAAGGACAGTTAATCGTAGGTTGGTTAGCGGCTGTGTGGGTTGGTACTGCCTTTGATCTACCGAAGATTATTCATTTGCCATTATCGGTCCTTGCTGCAGCTGCTGCAGGGGCGTTATGGGCATTTATTCCAGGTATACTAAAAGCGAAATTTCGAGTTCATGAAGTAATTGTAACGATTATGCTAAACTATGTTGCGCTTCATGTGACAAACTATTTAATTCTTAATGTATTAACAGATAATCAAGATAAGACAGAAAACATTGCTAGCTCAGCTTCTTTACGTTCCCCATGGCTTGAAAGCATTACGGATTATTCACGTATACACTGGGGCATTTTAATTGCTATCTTTGGAGCAATTCTAATGTGGTTCATCTTAGAAAAAACAAAAACTGGTTATGAACTACGAGCAGTAGGTTTTAATGATGAAGCGTCTCGTTATGCGGGAATGAATGTAAATAAAAATATTGTTCTATCAATGGTTATTTCCGGTGCTTTTGCTGGTCTTGCAGGAGCGATGGAAGGACTTGGGACATTTGGGTATGCTGCTATAAAAGGTGGATTTACAGGAGTTGGATTCGATGGTATTGCCGTAGCTCTATTAGGAGGTAACGCGGCAATTGGAATCGTTTTAGCTGGTACATTATTTGGTGCCTTAAAAATGGGTGCTTTAAATATGCCATTTGAAGCGGGTGTACCAAATGAGCTTGTTGATATTGTAATAGCCTTAATTATATTCTTTGTAGCTTCAAGTTACTTTATTCGTATGCTTTTAGAGCGAAAAAATCGTAAGGGGGCGAAGTAAATGAGTTTTATAGAAATCTTACAAATAGTAGTGCCTTCTATGATTGCTTTGGCCGCTCCTCTTATCTTTACAGCTCTAGGGGGAGTTTTCTCAGAGCGCTCTGGTGTAGTAAATATTGGGCTTGAAGGATTAATGGTCTTTGGTGCATTTTCTTCAATCGTGTTCAACTTAACATTTGGTGATAAGTTCGGTGACTTGACACCATGGCTTTCAGTTCTTGTGGCTATGGGAGTGGGTATGTTATTTTCTCTACTACATGCGCTAGCTTCGATTACATTTCGTGCTAATCAAGTAGTAAGTGGTGTGGCAATCAACTTCTTAGCAACAGGTGTAACTTTATTCTTAGTAAAGTTAATATATGATAAAGGTCAAACAGATTTTATCGATAAAACGTTTAACAAGGTAGATGTGCCTGTTTTAAGTAAGATTCCATTCATAGGAGACATCTTCTTCTCTAATCAGTATTCAATTGCATATATTGCGTTGATCGTGCCATTCATAGCATGGTTTGTACTCTATAAAACGCCATTTGGTTTACGTATTCGTTCTGTTGGTGAACATCCAATGGCAGCTGATACAATGGGGATAAATGTTACGAGAATTCGTTATATTAGTGTCGTTATTTCCGGTGCGTTAGCGGGTATCGGTGGAGCAATTCATGCAATCACAGTAACAGGTGATTTCAGTCATTCTACAATCAATGGACAAGGTTTCATGGCACTAGCGGCTATGATCTTTGGTAAATGGCATCCGCTAGGTGCTTTAGGAGCTGCTTTATTCTTCGGATTAGCAAACTCTTTAAGTATTATAGGCGCATCATTACCATTCTTTAAAGATATTCCGGCAGTATATCTATTGATTGCACCATATGTGTTGACAATCATAGCTCTTACTGGATTTATCGGACGTGCTGACGCTCCGAAAGCATCTGGACAGCCATATATTAAAGGAAGCAGATAAGCATAATGAATCGATTCCACACGTACTATAGTACGTGTGGAATTTTTTTTATTGATGGACTTATAAAATGAATAGTTAATGTGATTTAATATCGATTTGAGACTTACAAAGTTTATTCAACATTTCACACTTGCATGATTTCTTGCGTAAAAGGTATCTTAGAAGTATACGTTTATTTTTTTCATGTTAAAGGTAGAATAAATACTGTTTAATATGTATTTTACATAACTTTGAGGGGGTTTTTGGTATGTCCCAAGAACATCAAAATATTATTGATAAAAAAGGTTACCGATTGAATATTGTGCATACGCAAAAATATAAAACCAACACCATTGTTTGGAAAATGAAAGCGCCTTTATCCAGTGATACGGTCACTTTGAGAGCGTTATTACCACAAGTATTACAAAGTAGTACCGCTAAATTTCCCAGTACTACATCTTTGAGAACTTATTTAGAAGATCTTTATGGAGCAGTTTTATACGTGAACGTAGGGAAAAAAGGAGAGTATCATATCATTACGGTAACGTTAGAAATTGCTAATGAGAAATTCATTATGAATTCAGAGTTATTGCTTGCAAAGGGAATGGAATTGTTAACGGAAGTACTATTTAAGCCGAATCTTGACAATGGTGTATTTCATGCAAAAACGGTTGAACAAGAGAAGCGCGCTTTAAAGCAACGAATACAGTCATTGAATGATGATAAAATGAGATATTCATCCAATCGACTTGTAGAAGAAATGTGTAAAGGTGAACCGTATGAATTGGAAGTCAACGGAATTTTATCTAAGGTAGATGAAATTACACCGCAAGCGCTACATGATTATTATGCACACGCATTGGAAACAAATGAATTAGACTTATATGTTGTTGGAGATGTTGATGATGCACAATTAGAATCATTGTGCGATCAATATATTTCGTTATCTTCAAGAAAGCCTCAACAACAACCTTTTGTAAAACCAAGTGAAAATATTGAAGTAAATGAGGTAGAAGAGAAGCAGGATGTGAATCAAGGAAAGTTAAATATGGGTTACCGTACGGGAATTATATACGGCGATCCAAAGTATTTTGCGTTGCAAGTATTTAATGGTATCTTCGGAGGATTTTCACATTCTAAATTATTCCTTGAAGTGCGTGAGAGAAACAGTTTAGCTTACTTTGCTGCATCCCGTATAGAAAGTCATAAAGGGTTGCTAATGGTTGTATCTGGCATCCAATCAGAAAATTATCACAAAACGCTTTCAATTATTATTGATCAAATGGAAGCTATGAAAAAAGGTGACTTTTCTGATGAAATTATTGCTCAAACGAAAGCTGTTATAGAAAATCAATTACTAGAAACAATTGATAATGCCAATGGATTAGTGGAAGTTCTATATCACAATGTAGTTGCTCCTAAAAAGGTAACCATCGATGAATGGATAGAAGAAGTAAAGAAAGTTACTAGGGATGAAATTATAGATGTAGGAAAGCAAATACAACTCGATACCATCTATTTTTTAACAGGAACAGAGGTGGCTAAGTAATGAATGAAATAAAGTATTCTCAAATTGATGAAGTGCTATATTATGAAAAACAAGCGAATGGTCTAGATGTTTATATTTTACCGAAAAAGGGTTTTAATAAAACATTTTCAACATTCACTACAAAATATGGTTCTGTAGATAATTGGTTTCAACCGCTTGGTAAAGATGAGTTTAAAATAGTCCCAGACGGTATTGCTCATTTCTTAGAGCATAAGCTCTTTGAGAAAGAAGATGGAGATGTCTTTCAATTATTCTCGAAACAAGGTGCATCTGCCAATGCATTTACATCCTTTACACGTACAGCTTACTTGTTCTCATCCACCTCAAACTTTGATGAAAATTTAACAACGCTTATGAATTTCGTTCAAGAGCCATATTTCACTGAGAAGTCGGTAGAGAAAGAAAAAGGAATTATCGGTCAAGAAATCAATATGTATGATGATAATCCTGACTGGCGTTTATATTTTGGCACAATTGAAAATATGTATAGTAATCACCCTGTGAGGATTGATATCGCAGGAACTATTGAAACAATTGATAAGATTACGAAAGACTTGCTGTATGAATGCTATGAGACGTTTTATCACCCAAGTAATATGTTATTGTTTATTGTGGGTGCTGTTGATCCGGTCAAGACGATGGATATGATACGGGCGAATCAACAAAGTAAGTCTTTTGAAGCGGCTCCTGAAATTAAAAGAAAACATGAAATAGAGCCAGAAGAAGTGTTTAAGAAGAAAGAAGTACTTCCGATGAACGTGCAAACGCCTAAATGTATTGTTGGGATTAAAGCAGCAAATGTAAATCACGAAGGTAAAGATTTGTTGAAGAACGAATTGTCGATTAATTTACTGTTAGATTTGCTTTTCGGTAAGAGTTCTTCTAAGTATGATGAACTTTATTCCGAAGGATTAATTGATGCGACTTTCTCCTATGACTACACGCAAGAGAAAGACTTTGGTTTCGCGATGATCGGTGGAGATACAGGAAATCCAGATAAATTGGCAGATACAATAACATCCTATTTACAAGAAATGAAATCGGGAGAAGCCATTATTGAAGAAGTACTAAGTAGAACAAAAAAGAAAAAAATTGGTTCTTTCTTACGCTCACTTAATTCTCCTGAATATATTGCCAATACTTTTACACGTTATGCTTTTCATGAAACTAGTCTTTTTGATATTGTCCCTGTTCTTGAAAGTATAACAATTGAAGATGTTCGCCAAGCTGCTAGGGAGCTTTTTGATGAGAAGAGATTTACTGTGTGTCAAGTAGTTCCGAAAAAATAGAAAAGTAATTATGGAAGAGGGTTGCAAGTCAATCCTCTTTTCTATGTGAATTTCAATAATAATAAAAAGAGGGGTTAATCAGTGAAGAACAAGTTTGTATTAATTACAGGAGCGAGTGGTTCAATTGGACAAGAAACGGCAATTGAATTGGCTCGACAAGGCTATTCATTATATCTACATTATCATACAAATAAAACGGCAATTGATGCTCTAATGAAGGAACTACAAGTATTTGATGTGGAAATGGTACCTATTCAAGCAGATTTGAGTACTAATGAAGGAGTCGAAGTACTTTGCTCTAATATTTTCTCAATCAATAGTTTAGTTTTAAATAGTGGGAAAGCTCATTATGGTCTTGTTTCGGATGTGGATATACATACGATGAATGAAATGATGGCTATTCATATAACAAGTCCTTTTTTTATTGTTCAAAAACTACTACCGAAGCTAATGAAGGAGGAATCTTCATCGATTGTAGCAGTCACTTCTATATGGGGTGATACAGGAGCTTCATGCGAAGTATTGTACAGCATGCTTAAAGGTGGGCAAAATGCTTTTGTTAAGGCTCTTAGCAAAGAACTAGCTCCAATGGGTGTGCGTGTCAATGCTGTGTCACCTGGCGCAGTTGAAACACCAATGCTTCAAACCTTTTCAGATGATGAAAAGCAGGAGTTAGCGGATGAAATTCCGCTTGGAAGACTCGCTCAACCAGAAGAAATAGCTCATTGTATTGCTTATTTGTTATCTAATAAGTCTTCTTATATAACTGGTCATGTACTGAAGGTAAACGGTGGTTGGTATATGTAGTTAAAGGGAAAAGATTTTATATTATAGATGAATAATAATTGAGGTTTTTACACACTTTATAAGTAAGAAAGGGTGATAAAGATGTCAATTTTAGATAACTGGGATCAATGGAAGAACTTTCTCGGAGAGCGATTACACACGGCTGAAACTGAAGGGTTATCAAGTGGTGTAATTTCAGAATTAGCATTTGAGATTGGTGATTACTTAGCAACTAATGTCACACCAAAAAATGATCAAGAAAAAATATTAGCAGAAGTATGGTCTGTTGCATCTGAAGAAGAAAAACATGCTATTGCTAATATAATGGTTAAAATGGTGAATAATCGTTCATCGAATTAAGAGAGGTTAATCCTCTCTTTTTTTATTATACATAAGCTGAAATATGAGCTAAAGTAGAAGATAAACCGTTTGTTTATCTCATTGTAAGCGCATAACTGGAAGTTAGCTTTTCGATAATATTTGTGTACCTAACGTCAGAAATATTTTAACAAATTTTTTTTATGATGTTTTTCCTTTAATATTGCTACCAAATCATTTATTATTATAGAAGCTAGTGAAATTTTGTAGGAATTTGTCATGAAGGGCAGGGAGTATTGAAATGGATCGAAAAGAGTGGTATTTCGAATATGAAATTCAGAAGAACCGTCCTGGCTTATTGGGTGATATTTCCTCACTGCTTGGTATGCTTTCCATTAATATTGTAACAATTAACGGCGTTGACGAAGGTCGAAGGGGATTATTGTTAAAAGCGAAGGATAGTAAAAATATTGAACGTTTAGAATCAATCTTATCAACGATGGATACGATAAAAGTAATTAAATTACGTGAACCAAAATTTTTGGATCGATTAGCTGTTCGTCATGGGCGTTATATTCAAAGGGATGTTGATGACAAGAAAACTTTTCGTTTTGTAAGGGATGAACTTGGGCTTTTAGTTGATTTTATGGCTGAGCTTTTTAAGAAAGAAGGTCATAAGTTAATCGGTATTCGTGGAATGCCGCGAGTTGGCAAAACGGAATCAATTGTAGCTGCCAGTGTTTGTGCAAATAAGAGATGGTTATTTGTCTCTTCGACGTTATTAAAGCAAACTATCAGAAATCAGCTGATTCAAGATGAATATAACGATAATAATTTATTTATTATAGATGGGATCGTTTCTACTAAAAGGGCAAACGAAAAACATTGGCAACTTGTAAGAGAAATAATGAGCCTTAATTCGGTAAAAGTAATTGAACATCCAGATGTATTTGTCCAAAACTCCGAATACACATTAGATGATTTTGATTATATTATCGAACTAAGAAACAATCATGATGAAGAGATTACATATGAAATTGTTAATCAAAATCAATTTTTTGGAGGATCAGATTTTGGATCCTTGGATTTCTAAAGTATAGAAGGTGTTTAAAAGTGACTGAATTAGGAAACTCGTTAAAAGCTGCACGTGAAGCAAATGGACTTAGTTTAGATGATTTGCAGCATTTAACGAAAATACAAAAACGATACTTAATTGGTATTGAACAAGGTAATTATGATATGATGCCCGGTAAGTTCTACGTTCGTGCATTTATCAAACAATATGCAGAAGCAGTTGGTTTAGATCCAGAAGAGATTTTTGAACAGTATAAGAATGAGGTGCCAACTACTCGTGAAGAAGAAGTGCCAGAACAATTATCGAGAGTTCAGGCAAAGAAAACGATATCACCAAGTCAATCTAAATTGCTTGATGCACTGCCGAAAATATTAGTAGGTGTGTTTGTTATCGGTGCTGCTGTATTAGTTTGGATTCTTGTTTCAAACTTTGTTGGCTCAAACAATGGCAATTCATCAAAAGATTCAGATCAACCGATTATCATTGAACAGAATGAAGATACAAAGAATGATAATAAAAGTACAGATAATTCAACGGTAAATAAAGAAAAAGAAAAAGATAAAGTAGACAAACAAGATAAAGAAAAAGATAAAGAAGATAAAAAAGATAAAGATAAATCAGCTAAAGAGCAAGAAATTGCAGCTATTGAATCAAATGGAAGTAATACGATGTATGAGTTGAAGAATACAGACACTTTCAAATTGAAATTAACTGCAAAAGGCGATACATGGGTCAACATTAAAGATAGTACTGGAAATTCTGTCTTCCAAGGTTTATTAAAAGATAGTGAGAGCCAAGAAGTTGACTTAACAGATCAACCTAAGGCGGATCTTGTTATTGGTAATTCAATTAATACAGATATTTATGTAAATGATGAATTATTACAATATGAACAGAATCCAAATGAAAATGTAAGACAAGATATTACGATTACATTTACAAAAGCGGAATAGTATAGCTTTTTATCCTGCTCCATTCTGCGTTTCAAACGCCCATTTCAGAAAGAAGTATTTTAAAATGGGGAATAGTGAAAGGCAAGAACCTGATTCTCTCAACACTGAAAGGCGGAATCGGTTCGTTTAGGAAAAGGCTCGGTGTTATTAAGTAACCGAGGTAGCTTAAGATCGGTAGAAGATGAATGAAAACACCTCCACCGATCAAAGTTTACATTATAGGGAGAATTTTTCCTTCTTTGATAGGATGGGGAAAATTGTAAACAGGAATGGGAAGAACGAGGATTTGGTAGTTGTCCAACCTTACACCTGCCATGCTCGGAAACAAGCTGTCTCATTTTAGAAGTCATTTTCTAGATTTCTTCTGAGTGTTGCCCCTGTTTCTGTTGCATGGCTCCTTTTGCTCTTTGAAGTATTCATCAATTAGTTGGATACGTTTAATTCATCATTTTAAGTGCATGGCATTATTTTTCTATGTTTACATGCTTATTGCTTCACATTAATATTTTGACGTTTTTCATCTGGAGGTTTTTGGCTTTGAATTTACCTAATAAAATAACTGTATCAAGAATATTTCTAATACCAGTATTTTTAATTGTTATGCTGGTAGACTTTAATTGGGGAGATTTATCAATTGGTGGCTATGAAATGCCTGTTGCACACTTAGTGGGTGCACTGATATTTATATTTGCTTCAGTTACTGATTGGATTGATGGACATTTAGCGCGCAAACATAATTTAGTCACAAATTTAGGGAAATTTTTAGATCCATTAGCGGATAAATTGCTTGTAAGTGCCGCTTTAATTGTTTTGGTTGAGTTGGGTTCTGCACCTTCTTGGATTGTCATAGTCATTATTAGTCGAGAGTTTGCTGTTACGGGATTAAGACTGATTTTAGCTGGTACAGGAGAAGTCGTTGCAGCGAACATGTTAGGTAAAATTAAAACGTGGACACAAATCATCGCGATTGCTGCTTTGTTGTTACACAATTTACCTTTCGAATTTATTAAATTCCCATTTGCTACAATTGCATTGTGGATATCTATGTTCTTTACAGTGTGGTCGGGCTGGGATTATTTTGCGAAAAACAAAGAGGTATTCAAAAATTCGAAGTAATTATGGGAGAGATTGAATATGAATGCGGAGATTATCGCGGTTGGATCAGAGTTGTTGCTTGGACAAATTCTAAATAGTAATGCGCGCTTCTTATCACAAAAGTTGGCTGAGATGGGTATTAACGTGTTTTATCATACTGTTGTAGGTGATAACGGTGGACGATTGGAACAAGCTATCCAAATAGCAGAAGAGCGTTCTAACTTGATTATCTTTACAGGTGGTTTAGGACCAACGAAAGATGATTTAACGAAAGAAACAATCGCTAAACATCTACAAACTCCGCTTGTGATGGATGAAGTTGCGTTATCATCCATCATGAATTACTTTCAAAAATGGGGATATCCGGTTACAGAAAACAATAAAAAACAAGCACTTGTTTTAGAAAATTCTCATGTTCTACCGAATGATCATGGAATGGCTCCAGGAATGGTATATGAATCATCTACACATACTTATATGCTACTGCCAGGACCACCAAAAGAAATGGAGCCGATGTTTACTGTTTATGGCTCGCAGGCATTGTTGGACAGAATGACTGATATTGAAAGAATACATTCTCGTGTATTACGATTCTATGGTATAGGTGAAGCACAATTAGAAACTGAAATTGAAGATTTACTTGAATCTCAAAGTAATCCAACAATTGCACCCCTAGCTTCTGATGGAGAAGTTACGCTTCGAATAACAGCTAAGCATGCATTAATCGAAGTAGCTAAACAAATGATTGATGAAGTGGAAGCTAAGATTATGGAACGTGTGGGTCAATATTGCTATGGCGTTGATGATTCATCTTTAATGCTAGAAGTTGTTAAAAGTTTAAAAGCTAAGAATCTTACTATTTCATGTGCTGAGAGTTTAACGGGTGGATTGTTTCAACAAGAGCTAACGAGTTTTCCTGGGACAAGTCAAGTGTTTAGAGGCGGAATAGTTAGTTATTCAAACGAAGCAAAAGTAAGCTTATTAGATGTTAAAGAAGAAACATTAGAGAAATACGGAGCTGTTAGCGAACAATGTGCCAAGGAAATGGCTGATGGTGCCCGAGCTAAGCTTGGAGCTGATATTGCCATTAGTTTCTCAGGCGTTGCTGGTCCCGAACCATTGGAAGGGCATCCAATCGGAACTGTATTTATCGGTATTTCTTGTGTAAAGAATGGGACACGAGCTTTCAAGTATGAATTTGGCAGTAGCCGAGAGCAAAATAAGATAAGAAGTATGAAGAAAGGTTGTTCATTAATCTTAAAAAATCTATTAAATTACTAAACATAAATGAAGAAGGTGTTCGCTAAACGAACGTCCTTCTTCATTTTTTGATTCATCAGTTTTAGTTAGCTGTATAAATTTTCGTCTTTAATTCTTCAATTTGTTGAATATGTCTTTGTTCATGTAAGAAGATAATCTCAATCCATTGTTCTAATGATACTTCTTTAAACACAGGATGCTTTGCTGACTTTTCAGCCCAAATAGATGAGTCATGGACGGATCTTAGTACATTTACTAGCTTTTTACGTGAGTCATTCAATAATTCTAAGATTTGCTGAAGTTCAAATTTTATCAGTTCAGGTTGAACGATTTCGGGTGCATCCACTTTAAATGACCGATCCTTTAAGGTGTGGATTTTTTTCTCGTTTACAGGAATATTTTCGTTTTTGCTAAGCCCTATAGTAAGTCCCTTTGTAAATAGTAATTCTGATAGCACTAAATGATGGCAAACTTGTGCGATTGACCATTCTTTTTTTGTTACTTGTTCATTGAATTCTGCGTAGCATAATGAAGATATCTCGTTAATTAATTGTTCTCTTGTATGTGATAATTCTTTTTGGAAGATGTACATGAAATTCTCCTTCCCATATAAATCATTATTTCATGTATTGAATTCGATGAAGCATCTCATTTATCCTCTAAAAATACATAAATCCAAATTTTGAAGCAAACAAGAACGTAATTGCTTTTTTCACATCTATAAAGCTAGTATTTTGGTAAGAACTAGTACGTGAAAATAATCGAATAAATGTTCGCTTTTTGCTTGTCAAACAGAAGAAAAAAGTATATAGTATTTATAGTTACTAATAAATAAAAGCAGCACGCTTTATTCATAGATTATAGGGTTTTAATTAAAGGAGGAACTTTAGTGAGTGATCGTCAAGCGGCATTAGAAATGGCATTAAAACAAATTGAAAAACAATTTGGTAAAGGTTCTATTATGAAACTAGGAGAACAATCAGATCGAAGAGTTTCAACTATTCCTAGTGGTTCACTAGCATTGGATGTAGCTCTTGGAGTAGGTGGATATCCTCGAGGAAGAATTATTGAAGTATATGGTCCAGAAAGTTCTGGTAAAACAACAGTTGCTTTACATGCAATTGCTGAAGTACAGGCTAGTGGGGGACAAGCAGCATTTATTGATGCTGAGCATGCATTAGACCCTGTTTATGCTCAAAAACTTGGAGTTAATATTGATCAATTATTGTTATCACAGCCTGATACTGGGGAACAAGCATTAGAGATTGCCGAAGCACTTGTTCGAAGTGGAGCAATTGATATTATCGTTATTGACTCTGTAGCTGCTTTAGTTCCTAAAGCAGAAATTGAAGGCGATATGGGTGACTCACATGTAGGTCTTCAAGCCCGTTTGATGTCACAAGCTCTTCGTAAATTATCTGGAGCTATTAATAAGTCAAATACAATTGCTGTCTTCATTAACCAAATTCGTGAAAAAGTAGGTGTAATGTTCGGTAACCCAGAGACAACTCCGGGGGGGCGTGCGTTAAAATTCTACTCAACAATTCGTTTAGAAGTCCGTCGTGCTGAACAATTGAAGCAAGGTAATGATATCGTAGGTAATAAAACAAAAATTAAAGTAGTAAAAAATAAAGTAGCACCACCGTTCCGTGTGGCAGAAGTAGATATCATGTATGGTGAAGGTATTTCACGTGAAGGCGAAATTATTGATATGGGCTCTGATCTTGATATTATTCAAAAGAGCGGTGCTTGGTATTCATATAATGATGAGCGTCTGGGCCAAGGTAGAGAAAACGCGAAGCTATTCTTAAAGGAAAATGCTGCTTTACGTTTAGAGATAATGAAAAAGATTCGTGAACATTACAATTTAGATGGTGAACATATTGCGCCAGAAGATACAGAACAAATGGAATTTATTGATGAATAAATACCCCAAAGAGCTTCGCATAATCTCTGCGAAGCTCTTTGTTATGGTGTGAATATTACGGTGAGGAATCGGTAATAACTTCATTTAATGTTAATTTACAGGGAATTAAGAGTTTCAAGTGGTATTTCTAATATAAATTAGTTCAAAATAGTATTGTGATGTCTGAAAATTCGTGGCAGAACAGGGACAAACCCTTGACAACCAAATTTTGCACCTATACAATTAATATGTATATTTTACATTTTTTCAAATTAAGGATTTGTAAAAAAAAAGCCTATGTGCTGTATATTGAAGTTGCTTAACAATGTACATGCCGACATGACAAGATTAAATAATTCATAGCAAGAGGAGGTGAAAAGATGGAACTTTTTGTTGTCATCATCTCCATTTTGCTTGCTCTGTTCGTCGGTGCAGTTGTTGGTTATTTTGTTCGTAAATCCATTGCGGAGAATAAAATAGCTGGAGCAAAGAATGAAGCTGAACGTATTATCGAAGATGGGAAACGTGAGAGTGAAGCTCTTAAGAAAGAAGCCCTTTTAGAAGCGAAGGATGAGATTCATAAACTTCGTATTGATGCAGAAAGCGACATTCGTGAACGAAGATCTGAATTACAAAAACAAGAAAATCGATTATTGCAAAAAGAAGAGAATCTTGATCGTAAAGATGAAACGTTAGACAAGCGTGAATCCCTTTTAGAGAAAAGAGATCATTCTCTTAACCAAAGACAACAGCATATTGAAGACAAGGAAAGCAAAGTGGACGAGATGGTTCGTTTGCAACAAACAGAGCTAGAACGTATATCTAGTTTAACTAGAGAAGAAGCAAAAGCTATTATCTTAGACCGCGTTGAAAAAGAACTTTCGCATGAAATTGCTATTATGATTAAAGAAAATGAAAACCGTGCTAAAGAAGAAGCGGATAAGAAAGCAAAAGAAGTTCTTTCTCTAGCAATTCAACGTTGTGCAGCTGATCATGTAGCTGAAACAACAGTATCTGTTGTTACACTTCCTAATGATGAGATGAAGGGACGTATTATTGGTCGAGAAGGTCGAAATATTAGAACGCTAGAAACGCTTACTGGTATAGATTTAATTATTGATGACACGCCTGAAGCAGTAATATTATCTGGATTCGATCCAATTAGACGTGAAACAGCACGATTGGCACTTGAGAAACTCGTGCAAGATGGTCGTATCCATCCGGCACGTATTGAAGAGATGGTTGATAAGGCAAGAAGAGAAGTGGATGAGCATATTCGTGAGATTGGTGAACAAACTACATTTGAAGTAGGTGTTCATGGTTTACATCCAGATTTAATTAAAATTCTTGGACGTTTGAAATTCCGTACAAGCTATGGTCAAAATGTATTAAAACATTCGATGGAAGTTGCATTCCTATCAGGCTTGTTAGCTTCCGAGCTTGGAGAAGATGAAACGCTTGCAAGAAGAGCTGGTTTACTTCACGATATTGGTAAAGCAATTGATCATGAAGTGGAAGGAAGCCACGTAGAAATCGGAGTAGAACTTGCGACAAAATATAAAGAGCATCCTGTTGTTATTAACAGTATTGCTTCTCATCATGGTGATACAGAACCAACTTCTATTATCGCTGTACTTGTCGCTGCTGCTGATGCACTATCAGCTGCAAGACCAGGGGCGAGAAGTGAGACTCTTGAAAATTATATTCGTCGTTTAGAGAAACTAGAAGAAATTTCAGAGTCATATGATGGTGTTGAAAAATCATTTGCTATTCAAGCAGGTCGTGAAGTTCGAATAATGGTTAAGCCAGAGCAAATTGATGACTTAGAAGCGCATCGTTTAGCTCGAGACATTCGAAAACGAATTGAGAAGGAATTAGATTATCCAGGTCACATTAAAGTGACAGTCATTCGTGAAACACGAGCAGTCGAATATGCAAAATAATACTTGATTAAAGAAGGTAAGTTGTTTTATTTGTAAAAATAAACAGCTTACCTTTTTTGGTCGCTGTGTCTAGCTCCAGCGCCCAGCTCCTAGTGGACTTCATCATTCTCCCTACGATAAGTCAACTATGAAATGCTGAAACGGCCCGTTCAGCCCCGCTGGCATAAGACGAATCACACAGGAAATCCTGATTTCCGAAGTGATTTGGCTTATGACATGAGGGGCTGGCCGATGAAGCTAGACAATCGAATCGCTTATCAGCTCTTCGTGTTTCCTTTATCCCGTTAGAACCCAATTGGTTCAACTAATAATCGGTGGGGGATGGACGAAAATCCCCACCGATTAAAGTTTCACTTTATCTCAGTCGAAGGGCGAAAGAAGATACGGAGCAAAACGGGGCGCTTCCGCTTTTCTTGAGTATTTCTAGAGTAAGTTTAGTTCTTTTGACTGCTATCAGCGTGAGACAATAATATATGTTATAATTTCATACAGATTAATTTAAAGCTTTGTGAAGTAGAAAGGGTAATTAAATGAAACTTTTGTTTATTGGTGATGTTGTAGGTTCACCAGGAAGAGATATGGTACAGGAGTATTTGTCGAAGTTAAAAGAAAAACATAAACCACATATCGTTGTAATCAATGGTGAAAACGCTGCTGCCGGTAGAGGTATTACCGAAAAGATTTATCGTCAGTTTTTAGAGTGGGGAGCAAATGCAGTAACACTTGGTAATCACGTTTGGGATCATAAGGAAATCTTTGAATTTATTGACAATGCTAAGAATATGGTTCGACCAGCGAATTTTCCAGAAGGAGCGCCGGGATCAGGGATTTCGTATATAAGATGGAATGCTATTCAAGTGGCTATTATTAATTTACAAGGGAGAACCTTTATGCCACCACTTGATTGCCCGTTTATTGCTGCTGAGAAGCTAGTAGAGGAAGCGCGTAAGGTAACACCAATTATCTTTGTCGACTTCCATG
Source organism: Bacillus sp. JJ722 (assembly GCF_036963345.1). Lineage (NCBI taxonomy): Bacteria > Bacillati > Bacillota > Bacilli > Caryophanales > Bacillaceae > Bacillus > Bacillus sp. JJ722. The sequence goes on along the minus strand of NZ_JBALMO010000006.1, from coordinate 23,462 downwards.
CAGAAGCAACTAGTGAGAAACAGGCAATGGGCTGGTTTTTAGATGGTAAGGTCTCAGCGGTTGTTGGTACACATACACATGTTCAAACAGCTGATTATCGCATTTTACCACAAGGTACAGCGTACTTATCGGATGTTGGTATGACAGGGCCATATGATGGCATTCTTGGGATGACTAGAGAGCCTATTATCCAAAAGTTCTTAAATAGTATGCCTGCCCGTTTTACTGTTCCGAAAGAAGGACGTACGCAATTAAGTGCTGTACTTATCGATATAGATGAAAAAACAGGATCGGCTAGGAAAATTGAAACGATACAAATAAATGATGACCATCCATTTTATGAATAATGGATGATGGTAAAGAAGGCATTCACAATTGGATGCCTTCTTTTTAATTGGTGGTAAAAGCAAGTAGTATTTCTTCGAGTAAAAAAAGACGGGAGACTGTTTTTCGTAATTAAAGTAATAACGAGGACAAATGCTGAATATAGTAGCAATGGAAGTGATTTACCTGTCACATCGTCATATAACGATGAAGAAGGAATTGCACAAGGAGGAGCTAGGAATGGAAATATTAAAAGTTTCAGCAAAATCTAATCCCAATTCTGTAGCAGGCGCGCTTGCGGGTGTTCTACGTGAAAGAGGAGCAGCCGAGATTCAAGCAATCGGCGCAGGAGCGTTAAATCAAGCCGTTAAGGCAGTAGCAATTGCAAGAGGATTTGTCGCACCTAGTGGAGTGGACTTGATATGTATTCCTGCTTTTACAGATATATTGATTGATGGTGAGGAAAGAACCGCCATCAAACTGATTGTAGAGCCGCGATAATAAGGGATTATTATGGAGCGTAGTTTGAAACGAAGAATGATCTGTATGCATTTGCATGCAGGTCTTTTTTTTCAAAAGTGAAAAAATTTGTAAAAAATGGAAGCTTGAAATTGAGCTTTATTGTATGAAAAATGAGATTAGAGTTTTATAATAGAGGTTACAAAAAATAATAGATTGAATCCTATTTTTGTCAATTAATCATTAGAAAAGCAGCTTGATTTTTTACCATTATAGGTCTAGAATTGAAAGCGTTTAGTACGTTATCATTAGAGACTAGAATGGTTTTATAGATTTCTAAATTTTGAAAAAATTTACAGTTTATTCTAGTTTTTTAGTGGAAAAGCACTAGAAATTAATTAATGTAAAATTTCATTTATAGGGTGTCTAAAGGGGTGTAGACAATGATCAATCAACTTTCATGGAAAGTTGGCGGACAACAAGGTGAAGGTATTGAGAGTACTGGTGAAATATTTTCAATAGCTCTCAATCGATTAGGTTACTACTTATACGGGTATCGACATTTCTCGTCTCGTATTAAGGGAGGTCATACGAATAATAAGATTCGTGTAAGTACAACACAAACACGATCTGTATCAGATGACCTTGATATTCTTGTTGCATTTGACCAAGAAACAATTGATGTGAATTACAAAGAACTGCATGATAAAGGTATTATTATTGCAGATACTAAATGTAAACCACAAAGTCCAGAAGATACAAAAGCGGTCTTGTATAGTGTTCCGTTTACAGAAATAGCAACAGAACTAGGGACTTCATTAATGAAAAACATGGTTGCAGTTGGTTCATCATGTGCCATATTAGGCATTGACATCTCTGTGTTTGAAGAAGTAGTAGATGAAATATTTGGCCGTAAAGGTGAACAAGTTGTTCAAAAGAACTTAAATGCCATTAAAGCTGGATATGATTATATGATAGAGAAGCTTGGTAATCAAGTTGGTACCTTACAATTAGAAAAAGGTGACGGCAAGAAACGTTTATTTATGATTGGAAATGATGCAATCGCGTTAGGTGCGTTAACAGCAGGTTGCCGTTTCATGGCAGCATATCCAATCACACCGGCTTCAGAAATAATGGAGTACCTAATTAAGAAATTACCGGCGGTAGGTGGTACTGTTATTCAGACTGAAGATGAAATTGCGGCGGTAACAATGGCAATTGGTGCTAACTATGCTGGTGTAAGAACGATTACAGCATCTGCAGGACCAGGATTGTCATTGAAAATGGAGGCACTTGGCTTAGCTGGTATTACTGAAACACCAATAGTAGTAGTAGATACTCAAAGAGGTGGTCCTTCTACAGGATTACCGACCAAGCAAGAGCAATCAGATTTAATGGCAATGATTTATGGTACTCATGGTGAGATTCCAAAGATTGTTATTGCACCGAGCACTGTAGAAGAAGCATTCTATGATACAGCAGAGGCCTTCAATTTAGCTGAAGAGTATCAAGTGCCAGTTATTATTCTATCAGACTTACAATTATCATTAGGTAAACAAACAGCTCAACAGCTTGACTTAAATAAAGTTGAGATTCGTAGAGGTAAATTAATACAAAGTGAACTTCCAGAAGTGGACGGTTATTTCAAACGTTATGAAGTAACAGAAGATGGTGTATCTCCACGTGTTCTTCCAGGTATGAAGAATGGAATTCATCATGTTACCGGTGTTGAGCATGATGAAACCGGAAAACCTTCTGAAGCTGCACCAAACCGTGTTGCACAAATGGATAAACGTATGAGAAAGATTAAAAACCTTAAATTCCCAACACCAGTATTTACAAATGCGAAACATGAAGAAGCGGATTTATTGATTGTTGGTTTTAACTCAACGCGTGGCGTTATAGAAGAAGGAATGACTCGTCTTGAGCAGGAAGGGCTTAAAGTCAATCATGCACACATTCGTTTGATTCATCCTTTCCCAGTTAAAGAAATGCAAAAGCTTGTATCTGGAGCTAAGAAAGTCGTTGTTGTTGAAAATAACGCAACTGGACAGTTAGCTAACATCATGAAGATGAACTTAGGCCATGTTGATAAAATTAAGAGCATTTTAAAATATGATGGTAATCCATTTTTACCTCATGAAATTCATTCGAAATGCAAGGAGTTGTTCTAATATGGCTACGTTTAAAGACTTTCGTAATAATGTAAAACCTAACTGGTGCCCCGGTTGTGGAGACTTCTCCGTTCAAGCGGCTATTCAACGAGCGGCTGCTGGTGTAGGCTTAGAACCTGAACAATTAGCTGTTATTTCAGGAATTGGCTGTTCAGGTCGTATTTCAGGATATATTAAATCATATGGATTCCATGGTATTCACGGTAGATCTTTACCGATTGCTCAAGGTGTAAAAATGGCTAATCGTGATTTAACTGTAATTGCTTCAGGTGGAGATGGAGACGGCTTTGCGATAGGTATGGGACATACTGTTCATGCAATTCGAAGAAATATTGATGTTACTTACATTGTAATGGACAATCAAATTTATGGATTAACTAAAGGACAAACATCACCACGTTCAGGTACTGGTTTTAAAACAAAATCAACACCGGATGGTTCTATTGAACCGGCTATTTCACCAATGGAATTAGCTCTATCTTCAGGAGCGACGTTTGTAGCACAAAGTTTCTCTACTGATTTGAAAGATTTAACAGCTATTATTGAGGCTGGAATTAAGCATAAAGGCTTTTCGTTCATAAACGTATTCAGCCCATGTGTAACATATAATAAAATCAATACGTATGATTGGTTTAAAGAGCACTTAACTAAATTAGCTAGTGTACCAGATTATGATTCTTCAAGTCGTGAAATGGCTATGCAGACATTGATGAAACATGATAGTCTTGTAACAGGTATAATTTATCAAGATACAGAAAGAAAATCATATCAAGAATTAGTACCAGGTTTTGCTGACACACCACTAGTAAATGCTGATTTAAAGTTAAATCAAGAAAGCTTTGATAAATTATTAGCAGAGTTTATGTAATATAAATCAAATGATAATAAGGAGGGCCTAAAGAGTGATCTTTCAATAGGCACTCCTTTTTATTTATAAAGCAAGAAGTGGAGTTAGAACCTAAAGCTGCAACAACAACGTCTACAGCGACGACGTCTAAAACTGCTAGATTCATTACGACGTCTACGGCGACGACGTCTAGAACTGCTAGACTCATCACGACGTCTACAGTCCCTTACAGCATCACAAAAATCATCACGATCAAACCTCGTTCTAATATTAAAATCACGATTACGACGCCTGCTGCTAGATTCATTACGACGTCTGCTACTAGATTCATTACGACGTCTTCTACAGTCTCTCACAGCATCGCAGAAGTCATCGCGATCCAACCTTGTTCTAATTCGAAAATCATTGCGTCTTCTGTCTCTTGAACAACTCATTAAGAAATCCTCTCCTCCAATTGTAAGTTCTCTGTAATGTATGCAGGTTATGGGCATGAGGAAAGGGCGTTTACCCAGATTTATTACATATTTGTGTGTAACACATTAAATGAACAACAGAAAGCCTAAAGAATGTACATTCTTTAGGCCCTCTTTATAATTGAGAATTAACTAAAAAGGGATTAGAAGCCTAAGCCGCAGCCGAAAAAGCAACCACAATGTCTGCGACGGCAACAGCAACGACGTCTGTGGTGACGTCTGCTTTCACAGCTACTGGATTCGTGACGACGACGTTTGTGGTGGCGTTTGCTTTCACAGCTACTAGATTCGTGACGACGTTTGCTTTCACAGCTGCTAGATTCGTGACGACGACGGCAACCTTTTACTGCATCGCAGAAATCGTCGCGGTTAAACTTAGCTCTAATGTGTACGTTACGCTTACGATTACGACTTTCATTACAGCTTTCGTGTTTCTTGCGTCTGTTTTTTGAACCACTCATAAAAAACACTCTCCTTCAATTGTAAGTTCTCTGTAATGTATGAGATTTTTGGACAAGAAGAGTGTGCCATTTACCCAATAAATTACAAATGTGTTTAAATACTATTTTTTAGGCTGCTTTGTTCATTAGATTGATTTATTTTCGGGAGTAATCGGAATATGACGGTAATGGCCGTTGATAGGGCTTCTAAGTGAAAGTTTCTTTATTCTAAAGATTGGATTAAAATCTAGTTGAACAAGAGGGAACATGTATTGTTAAATGTATACAAAAGCTTTATACTATTGTAATGTGTATGAATAATAATGGGACATTCTTTGGAATAAAAGATAAATAAAAACAACAAGAATAACTGATTAATAAAGTATGGAAAGGAGATTAACACATGAACGAAGAACAACGTGTAGAATCTCAACTAGTAAAACAGAAAAATCCAGCGGACAAAAAATCCGAAAAGGATTACAGCAAATATTTTGAAAAAACATATGAAGCACCGTCTTTAAAGGATGCTAAAAAACGTGGTAAAGAGGCTGTTCAGTATCATAATGACTTTACTATTTCAGAGCAATTTAGAGATATGGGACAAGGACGTAAATTTCTTATTCGTACGTATGGTTGCCAAATGAATGAACATGATACAGAAGTAATGGCTGGTATTTTTATGGCTTTAGGTTATGAGCCAACTAATGATGTAAATGATGCAAATGTTATTTTATTAAATACATGTGCTATCCGAGAAAATGCGGAAAATAAAGTATTTGGTGAACTAGGTCATTTAAAACCTTTAAAACTTCAAAAACCAGACCTGTTAATCGGGGTTTGTGGATGTATGTCTCAAGAAGAATCAGTTGTAAATCGTATTTTACAAAAGCATCAATTCGTAGATATGATTTTTGGTACACATAATATACATCGCTTACCGAATATTCTTCAAGAAGCTTATCTTTCTAAAGAAATGGTTATTGAAGTATGGTCTAAGGAAGGCGATGTAATTGAAAATCTTCCGAAAGTCCGTAAAGGTAATATTAAAGCATGGGTTAATATTATGTATGGTTGTGATAAGTTTTGTACGTACTGTATCGTACCTTATACACGTGGTAAGGAACGTAGTCGTCGTCCGGAAGAAATCATTCAGGAAGTCCGTCATTTAGCGGCTCAAGGCTATCAAGAAGTAACCCTTCTAGGGCAAAATGTAAATGCTTATGGTAAAGACTTTGAAGATATGAATTATCGTCTTGGTGATTTAATGGATGAAATCCGTAAGATTGATATTCCACGTATTCGATTTACAACAAGTCACCCTCGTGATTTTGATGATCATTTAATTGAAGTGTTGGCGAAAGGTGGAAACTTGGTTGACCATATTCATTTACCAGTTCAATCAGGAAGCTCTAGGGTATTGAAAATTATGGCTCGTAAGTACAATCGTGAGCAATATTTAGAATTAGTTGGTAAAATAAAGAAAGCTATTCCAAATCTGTCATTAACTACCGATTTAATCGTTGGGTATCCGAATGAAACGGAAGAGCAGTTTGAAGAAACACTTTCATTGTATAAAGAAGTAGGATTTGACATTGCTTATACGTATATTTATTCACCACGAGAAGGAACACCTGCTGCTAAAATGAAAGATAATGTACCTATGGAAGTTAAGAAAGAACGCCTACAACGTTTAAATGCACTTGTTAATGAAATTTCTGCTGAGAAAATGAAATCATATTTAGGTAAAACAGTAGAAGTATTAGTTGAAGGGGAAAGTAAGAAGAACCCAGATGTTTTAGCTGGATATACTAAGAAAAGCAAGCTGGTAAACTTTATTGCACCTAAATCTGTAATTGGAACTATTGTAAAGGTAAAGATAACAGATACGAAAACATGGTCATTAAACGGTGAAATGGTGGATCAAACAGTTGAGGTGAAGTAAGGTGGCAAAGTATACGAAGGATGACCTTATTACAAAGGCAGAAGAACTTGCAGCAATGATTGCTGAAACAGAGGAAGTGGATTTCTTTAAAAGAGCGGAAGCGCAAATTCATGAGAATAAACGTGTTCGAGAATTAATTGCTAGCCTAAAAAGCTTGCAAAAGCAATCCATTAACTTTGAGCATTACGGTAAAGATAAAGCGTATAAGCAAGTTCAGGACAAAATTGATGAAATTGAAAGTGCCATTAATGAAATTCCAGTTGTTCAAGAATTTAAACATACTCAAATAGAAGTTAATGAGCTTCTTCAGTTGGTTTCGTCGGCTGTTTCAAATAAAGTAAGTGACATCATCGTAGAATCCACGGGTGGAGATCTTCTTCGCGGTGAGACAGGCTCGCAAGTAAAAAATCAAAGCAAAAATGGCTGTTCTTAAGGGAAAGGCTTCGCATTCAGTGTGAAGTCTTTTTCTTTATAAATATCAAACAGTGCTAAAACTCTAGCTTAAAAAAGTAAGATATAGACTTGTTCCACTAATAAGGGTTTTACTTTATTCAATTTTAGTTCATAATATTAGGGGTTGTGATGAAATGGAGGATGCATATGGACATTTTTGCAATCTATATGGCTCATGCAAACGAGGAAAAAGCAGAAAAGATGGCGGCATATATGAAGAATCATTTCTCGTTTCTAGGCATTCAAAAACCCGACCGAGTTAAAATTAGTAAAGCATTCTTAAAGGAAAAGAAAAAAGAACGAGAAATAGATTGGAATTTTGTGTTTGATTGCTATGAGCGACCGCAAAGGGAGTTCCACTACTTAGCTATTGATTACTTAATTTCAAATAAAATAAAATTGAATAAGAAAGATATACATACAATTGAAACATTAATTAAAAGACATTCTTGGTGGGATAGCACGGATGCTTTAAGTAACCTTATTGGTTTTCTATGTGAGGAGCATCCGAATCTTAAATCAGTCGTCCAAAATTGGATCGATTGCGAAAACATTTGGTTAAGGCGTGTTTCAATAATTTTTCAGTTGAAATATAAAACGAAGACTGATACTGATTTTTTACAAACAGCTATTATACATAATCTCAATAGCGATGAGTTTTTTATAAATAAAGCCATCGGTTGGGCTTTAAGAGAATATTCAAAAACAGATCGAAATTGGGTGAGAACATTTATTAATGAGCATCCGCTTGCACCATTAAGTGTTAGAGAAGGAAGTAAATACCTTTAAAGTACCATGGCCACTACTCAAGATGAAGTGGCTTTTTCTTTTGGGCAAAAATTTCACTTTGTACTATTTATAAGACAAATACACACTCATCTATGTTATGCATACAATGAAATATAAAAAAATGCCAAAATTCTTGTTATAACAATTGGGTTCTTATTGGTGCTTAAATATTCTTTGCCTTCTCGCGCATATAGCTTGAGGTGACTGTCTTGGTGCTGATTTGAACGAGATAAATTAATAATCACACTAGTCTTTTAACACGCATAGGATGAATTGAAACTGAATGAGGAGGGTTCGCTTCATGTCACACTTTAGAGAGATAATTACTAAGGCCGTAGTTGCAAAAGGACGAAAATTTACAAAGTCCTGTGAAACCATTAAACCTGAACATTGTCCTTCCAGCATTCTTGGTTGTTGGTTAATAAATCATCATTATACAGCAAAAAAAGTAGGTAGAACTGTTCATATTAGTGGTCACTTTGATGTAAGCGTCTGGTATTCACATAATAAAAATACGAAAACAGCCGTTGCTACTGAAAGAGTACAATATACAGATATTGTAAAACTAAAGTATCGTGATCCAAATTGTCATGATGATCGAGAAATTGTTGTAAAAGTAGTTCAACAGCCAAATTGCATAGAAGCATGTATAACATCTGATGGACAAAAAGTAGAAGTAGAAGTAGAGAAAGAGTTCTTTGTAGAAATTATTGGCGAGACAAAAATTTGTGTAGCAGTAAGTTCGGGTCACGATTGTGAAGATGATGATTGGTTCTGTGATGTAGACGATGATGAGTTTGAGGAAATCAATCCAGATTTTATAATTAGTAGTGATGGTGATTAACCCAAATACTAGGGAGGGAACTTCCTAGTATTTTCTTTTGTAAAATAGGTTTTTCTAATTATCATCCATTATAAATTTCTATCATTTATGTATATGTTATAATGAGTGTTGATAATTCATGTTGGAAAGGTTTTGAAAGAGTATGGCCACTTATACGCCTATGATTATGCAGTATTTACAAGTGAAGGCGGATTATCAAGATGCCTTTTTATTTTTCCGTTTAGGAGATTTTTATGAAATGTTCTTTGAAGATGCAATTAATGCTTCACAAGAATTGGAAATAACATTAACAAGTAGAGATGGCGGCTCGAAAGAACGTATCCCGATGTGCGGGATTCCGTATCATTCTGCTGCTAATTATATTGATACATTAATAGAAAAAGGCTATAAGGTCGCTATATGTGAACAAGTAGAAGATCCTCGTCAGGCTAAAGGTGTTGTAAAGCGTGAAGTAGTGCAATTAATTACGCCGGGTACGATTATGCAAGGGCGTGGTATGGATGAGAAGGAAAACAACTACTTAACATCCATTACGATATTTGAAGATGGAACGTTTGGTTTAGCGTTTGCCGATCTTTCGACAGGTGAGAATAAAGTAACGCTTCTTTCGGATTCTTTTCAAGACATACTTAATGAAGTAGCTGCGTTATCAGCTAAAGAAATCATTATTCATGAAAGCTTTCCAGAAGAATTAAAGAAACGCTTAGTGGAGGGTCATGGTGTAGTTCTTTCTGTTGGAAATGAAGATAGCATCGATGCAGGTTTTGAAACCATTATTAGCGGTTTAACGCAAGAGAAGCTTGTTATGACAACATGTCGTCTCCTTCATTACTTATTTAAAACGCAGAAAAGAAGCTTAGATCATATACAAGTAACTGAAACATATGAAACGAATCATTTCTTAAAAATAGACTATCATTCGAAACGAAATTTAGAACTTACAGAAACCATTCGTGGGAAAGGCAAGAATGGTTCATTAGTGTGGCTGTTAGATGAGACAAAAACAGCAATGGGTAGCCGTATGCTAAAGCAATGGGTTGACCGTCCGCTCATTTCTAAACAAGCGATTTCAGAGCGTCACGATATGGTTGAAGCATTGATTGCAAACTATTTTGAGCGTGAAGAATTGCGTGAGAATTTAAAGGAAGTATATGACTTAGAACGATTATCTGGAAGAGTGGCTTTTGGTAATGCGAATGCTCGTGATTTAATCGCATTAAAGAAATCACTACAACAAGTGCCTGTGATTGCGGCGACATTCCAAAATATCAGTAATCCGCAATTACAATCCCTTCTTAATCGCTTAGATCCGTGTGAAGAAGTGGCTGATTTGCTTGAAAGCTCACTTGTTGAGAATCCACCTCTATCAATTAAAGAGGGGAATATGATTAAAGATGGCTATGATGAAGCATTAGATCAATACCGTGATGCAAGTCGTAACGGAAAGACATGGATTGCAGCTCTTGAGAAGCAAGAACGTGAAAAGACAGGTATAAAATCATTAAAAATAGGCTTTAATCGTGTGTTTGGCTATTATATCGAAGTAACGAAAGCTAATATTCACCTTTTGGAAGAAGGACAATACGAACGCAAACAAACTCTTACAAATGCTGAGAGATATATAACTCCAGACTTAAAAGAAAAAGAAGCGCTCATTCTTGAAGCGGAAGAAAAAATGGTTGACCTAGAATATAGTATTTTTTCTACGATTCGTGAACATGTGAAAGAATATATTCCAAGACTTCAAGCGTTAGCGAAATGTATTAGTGAAATAGACGTTCTTCAATGTTTTGCTACAGTTAGCGAGAAACGCCATTATTCAAGACCAGCTTTCTCTGAACAACGTCATGTGAACATTGTAGATGGTCGCCATCCAGTCGTGGAAAAAGTCATGCAGAAGCAACAGTATGTGCCGAATGATTGTAGGCTGAATCAAGAACGTGAGATGTTATTAATTACTGGACCGAATATGTCAGGTAAAAGTACGTATATGCGACAAATCGCTTTAACAGCTGTACTTGCGCAAATGGGCTGTTTTGTGCCAGCTGAAAAAGCAGAGTTACCGATTTTTGATCAAATCTTTACAAGAATTGGTGCGGCAGATGATTTAATTTCTGGTCAAAGTACGTTCATGGTAGAAATGTTGGAAGCAAAGCATGCGATTGCTCATGCTACTCAAAATAGTTTAATTTTATTTGATGAAATTGGACGAGGTACATCGACGTATGATGGTATGGCGCTAGCACAAGCAATCATCGAATATATTCATGAGAAAATTGGCGCGAAGACGTTATTTTCTACGCATTATCATGAATTAACATCTTTAGAACAAAGCTTACATGCTCTGCAAAACGTACATGTAAGTGCTGTAGAGCAAAATGGCACGGTTGTTTTCCTTCATAAAATCAAAGAAGGTGCAGCGGATAAAAGCTATGGTATTCATGTTGCACAGCTAGCGGAGCTTCCAGAAGAATTAATTAGTAGAGCTAATGAGTTACTGGAGCAATTCGAAGCAGAGCAACCTACAACACAACCTACTATCGTTAAGGAAGTTGTTAAACAAGAAGTGAAGCCGATTGTTAAAGAAGAAGTGCAACCGATTGTTGAAAAAGAGGAAGAAGCGCAATTATCATTCTTTGAACCATCTAAAACAGTCAAAAAGGAAAAGTTATCATCGTCTGAACAAAAATGCTTACAACAGTTAAAAGCGTTAAATATTCTAGAAATGACTCCATTAGATGCATTGAATGCACTTTATGATTTACAGAAGAAAATAAAAGCCTAACTGTTTGCTGTTTAGAAGGAGAAAAGAGGTGAAGGAACTTGGGGAAAATCATTCAATTAAGCGATGAGCTATCTAATAAAATCGCAGCAGGGGAAGTTGTAGAACGACCTGCTTCTGTTGTGAAGGAGCTAGTGGAAAACTGCATTGATGCAAACAGTACTATTATCGAAATAGAAATAGAAGAAGCAGGCTTAAAAAGTATTCGTATTATCGACAATGGTGATGGTATCGAACATGATGATGTTGTAAAAGCTTTTGATCGCCATGCAACGAGTAAAATAAAAGATGAAAATGATTTATTTCGCATTCGTACACTTGGCTTTAGAGGAGAAGCTTTACCAAGTATTGCTTCTGTTTCGATGTTCGATCTTAAGACAAGCACAGGGCAAGATGCAGGTACACATGTTGTGTTGGAAGGTGGAAAGCTACTTTCTAACACAAACTGCTCGGCAAGAAAGGGAACGGATATTACAGTATCTGATTTGTTTTTTAACACGCCAGCTCGATTAAAGTATGTAAAGACTATTCATACGGAACTTGGAAATATCACTGATGTAGTGAATCGCCTTGCACTTTCACATCCAGAGATTGCATTCAAGCTCTCTCACAACGGTAAGAATATCCTTCATACAAATGGAAATGGTGATGTAAGAGCTGTTTTAGCTTCGATTTATGGTTTTAATTTGGCGAAAAAAATGATTCCAATATCAGCGCAATCATTGGATTTTCGTTTGAAAGGGTATATCTCCTATCCAGAGAGTACTAGGGCATCGAGAAATTACATGTCATTGATGATAAACGGACGTTATATTAAAAACTTCCTACTATCAAAAGCAATACTGGATGGCTATCATACATTATTGCCGATTGGAAGGTATCCAATTGTGTTACTAGATATTGAAATGGATCCGCTAATTGTAGATGTAAACGTACACCCTGCCAAGTTAGAAGTTCGTTTAAGTAAAGAACAAGAACTAATGGAATTAATTACTGAGACAATTATTAAAGCTTTCAAGAAAGAAGTATTAATACCTTCACATATTGAGAAGCAAAAGCCTGTGAAGCCGAAATCAGAGCAAGTATCGTTCACTTTAGACTCGAACTATACAGCACCTAATAAACAAGAGAAGCAAGCTATTTCAGCTTTGAACACGACAATTCGTGAAGATGGTGCACTTCGTTCTGTAGCTGAAGTTGAACCTTGGTTTCCACCACAAATAGAGGATAAACAAGAATCACCTTCACATCCAATTGAAGTTTCCTCTACAGCTTCATATGATGTAGATCATGAATCTGAAGAGGGAACAGTTGTGGTATATGAAGAATACGAAGTGAATGATATTAATGAAGAGGAAACGGGAAAGCTTGAACATTCGACTACTAGAATTCCTACTTTATATCCGATTGGACAACTTCATGGAACGTATATTTTAGCTCAAAATGAAAATGGGCTTTATATGATTGATCAACATGCGGCTCAAGAAAGAATTAAGTATGAATTTTTCCGTGATAAAGTTGGTGAAGTAGGAAATGAGCTACAAGATCTACTTGTTCCTATTACACTCAATTATTCGTACGATGAAAGTATAAAAATTCAAGCGAATATTGAGCTGCTTAAAGAAGTTGGGATATTCCTAGAAGATTTCGGTCATAATGCTTTTATTGTTCGAGCACATCCACAGTGGTTTCCTTCTGGGGACGAGCATGAATTAATAGAAAGTATTCTTGATCAATTACTACAGATGAAGAAAGTTGATATCAAAAAATTACGGGAAGAAGCGGCAATCTTAATGAGTTGTAAAGCATCGATTAAAGCAAATCATCATTTAAGGGATGATGAAATTGCTTCTTTGCTTGATCAATTAAGACAAGCTTCTGATCCGTTTACTTGTCCGCATGGTAGACCGATAATTATTCACTATTCAACTCGTGATATTGAGAAGATGTTTAAGAGAATTATGTAAATGCAAGAAGTATAAAAGTCTAATATTATAAGGATTTTTATACTTCTTGCATAGTAATTCCTGCATTTAGATGATTGAAGCGAAATGTTAGATAAGGAAGGTTATAAAGTGGCTAGTTATAGAAATGATTAAAGAAGTCGATAATGATCAGGAAGTTATTTATATTTATGGTAACGGTATTGATATGACGGACAAAATTAGATTAGATAAAAAGAAGTCTGTAATTCAAAACATAAAGAATATGGATACAGGAAATAGTGATTTCCATTTTCAAAGGGCTGGTCAAAAACTTGCTTCTTGTCATAGAAAAGAACAAGGGTTTCCAGATAAATTAATTTATTGCTCTTAAACCACAACACTTTAAGTAATAGTGATGTGGTTTTTTATTGTCTTGATATGAAATTGTTTACCAATGGATGTAAAGTCAATTTTGCTTATTGATAAGGTAGTCTATACATTGGCATCTTCAGTGTCTCGAAAAAATATGTTCATGTCCTTTCGATAGGGTTATGTTTTACAGGTGTGTTCTTCTCGCTAATTGGACGGACACCAAATATTTACTTTATAACGGGAGTAGGGTTTTTGTTCTTTGCAACACTTCCTTTTGTAAATACAAGTGCAGATATACTAATTCGAAGAAATATTCCTTACGAGGCACAAGGTAAGGCATGGGGGATTATTGGGGTAATTTCGCAATTAGGTTATATTGTTGCCTATATTATCTCTGGTTTGTTAGCTGATTATATTTTTAATCCTCTTTTAATTGAAGGAGGTATTCTTGCTTCCACCTGGATGGTAGAATTGTAAATGAACAGCATTTGGGGAAATACAAAAAAGAAAACAATGATTTAAAATTACGCTAAGAGAAAGTTTCTTCTTGCTTAAGATATAAATAATACAAAAGAGCAGTTACTAAAAAGTAACCGCTCTTTTTCTAAGAAGCAATCAATCTGCTTCAAAACGAATAGCTGAAACTTTTTCGCAATCTACTACAAGGGTAGATCCGGGTTCAGTAGTAGGGTCGTTGAAAAAAGCACAACAAGTTTTTTGATTGAAGTTTACGAATCTGACATCTTCAAGTATTTGTCCACCTATTAAAAACACGTCTAATTCAGTTCCTGTTTGAACTGATCTTAGAGTATCACAAACACACCCTTTACATTTTGACTCCATGTCATCATGACATCTGTTATGGTGTTTTCGATTCATATCCATTTAAAACCCTCTCCTTAACATTTTGTTATTTTATCTTACAAATTTAATGTATGAAGGAGTGTGAAGAAATGTATAGACAAGCCACTAGTTGAAGAAAAAAATTTCTTATATTCGTATATATTGAGCTTAGGATATTAAGTCATGTTGTGGAATTTAACGCTAGATTTTACCGATGGTTTCCAGTTGTTCGTTTTGACGTTTTACTAATTTTAAGAATGGTTTTGGGTTTTTTTGTAAAAATTTTATTAAACTTTCTTTATGAGAAAATGAAAAGGGAAATGATTACATATATTTTTTCCTAAAAAACTTCAAAAATATAATCATTGGTTTGCGTTTTAAAAGTAGGATTTTGGGGAATAACTTAATCGGTGAACGCCTTTGTGCAATGTATAAATAATATGGAGATGAGGACCTGCTTTTTGAGAAATTGTGATACTATAAAGGAAATAGATATAAGGTAGTTGAAAATATAGTGATTGGTAAACAAAAAGTAATTTGTATCATGGGGCCGACAGCGGTTGGAAAAACGAAACTCAGCATTGAATTAGCGAAGAAGTACAATGGTGAAGTAATCAGTGGTGATTCTATGCAAGTTTATCGCGGTATGGATATAGGTACTGCGAAGATCAAAGAAGAAGAGATGGATGGAATTCATCATCATTTAATAGATATTAAAGAACCGAATGAGTCATTTAATGTGGCAATGTTTCAGGAAATCGTAACAAATTGTATTAATGACACAACGTTAAGAGGAAAATTACCGATTATTGTAGGTGGTACCGGATTATACATAGAAGCCGTATTGCAAAACTATACTTTTTCAGAGGCTATTAGTGATAAGGATTATCGAAATAAATTAGAGCTAATGGCTGAAGAGCAAGGTGTTGAAGTTGTTCATCAACTATTATCTGAAGTAGATGAAGAAAGTGCGAAGGCGATTCATCCGAACAATATTCGTCGCGTGATTCGTGCATTGGAGATTTTTCATTGTACAGGTCAAAAGATGAGCGATCAATTACAGAAGCAAGATAAAGAATATGTTTATGATGTTGCGTTGATTGGTCTAACGATGGATCGAGACAAGCTTTATGAAAGAATTAACCATCGAGTAGATTTAATGATGGAGGAAGGCTTACTAGATGAAGTGAAATTTTTCTATGATCAAGGTCTAAGAGATTGTCAATCCATTCAAGCGATTGGTTATAAGGAGTTGTATGATTATTTCGATGGACGTGTTTCGTTAGATACCGCCATAGAAAACTTGAAGCAAAACTCAAGGCGATATGCTAAAAGGCAGTTAACTTGGTTTAGAAATAAAATGGATGTGACGTGGTTTGAGATGGATAGTCACAATTATGTAAAAAAGTTTGATGAAATATCTGTATTTATAGAAGGAAAGCTGAGTTTGAAAAGCGAATAGTAAACAATAGAGATAAATGAGGAGGATCAACTGTAATGAAAACATCCGTTAATATTCAAGATCAATTTTTAAATCAATTGAGAAAAGAAGGGACTTATGTTACGGTATTCCTATTAAATGGTTTCCAAATAAGAGGACAAGTCAAGGGTTTTGACAATTTTACCGTGTTATTTGAAAGTGAAGGAAAACAACAATTAGTATTCAAGCACGCCATTTCTACTTTTTCACCTCAAAGAAATGTTCAAATTAATTTTGATAGCAAAGAATAATAATAAAATAGAAATGATCAGACAGACACTATTCGTAGTGTCTGTTTTAATGTTTGTGAAATGACTGGAGCTAATTCGTGTAATTCAAGAAAAAGCTCATGTAAAAGTGGAGTTGTGAATATAGTTAAAAGAGTAAAAATATCTTTGGAAAGCGCATAAAATGACGAAATACGACAACATTCATAAAGAATGAAATAGATCGATACATGTAGTTTGTGCAGCAACTGAAGGGAAGAGTCTAACTTCAAAATTTTAGCCTCAAGTAATGATAAAGAAAGCGTTCGAGGTGGAGATAGACACTTTAGCATTTCGTGTGCGAGGTGAGTATTTTTGGCTGAGTCTTCTAGGAAGAGAAATAATGGTACAATAAATGTTGTTATAAGTAATAAAAAAAGAAAATTGCTTAACAAAGAATTGCCGATAAAAGAACCATATGAAAGAGAGATACCACAACATCATCAAGCGTTAAAGCAAATTGAAGATGAGCTAGCAGCACTTGTTGGAATGGAAGAAATGAAAAAGACAATCAAACAAATATATGCATGGATTTATGTGAATAAAAAAAGAGAAGAAAATGGTTTAAAAGCTGGACGCCAAGTATTGCATATGATGTTTAAAGGTAATCCTGGCACTGGGAAAACAACGGTGGCTAGATTGATTGGTAAACTTTTTCTTAAAATGAATGTGTTATCAAAAGGGCATCTTATTGAAGCGGAGCGAGCGGACTTAGTAGGAGAATATATTGGTCATACGGCTCAAAAAACAAGAGATTTAGTGAAAAAGGCATTAGGTGGAATTTTATTTGTTGATGAAGCATATTCACTAGGTCGTGGTGGAGAAAAGGATTTTGGAAAAGAAGCTATTGATACTTTAGTAAAACATATGGAAGACAAGCAGCATGACTTTATTTTAATATTGGCAGGTTATTCTAAGGAGATGGAGCAATTTTTGTCCTTAAATCCTGGTTTACATTCTCGTTTTCCTATAGTGATTGATTTCCCAGATTATGATGTACCACAATTGATGGAGATTACAGCATTGATGCTGAATGATAAAGAATATGAATTGAGTAAAGATGCGGCAGTGAAGTTGGAAAATCATTTAACATATATTAAATCTACATGGAGCCCAATTAGTTTTTCTAATGGCAGATACATTCGTAATGCGATAGAAAAAGCTATAAGAGCACAGGCAATGAGGTTGTTAATTAATGATATATATGATAGAAATGAATTGTTAACCATTCGGAGTCAAGACTTACAAATTGATGAATAAGAGAGGGGATGCGTTGCATATTCTCTCTTATTCATATAACTTTTTATAAATGAAGGTCTTGGAAGTATAAACCGTATATTTTTGAATGCGTTCATCATAAAATTTGATGAAAAATAATTTAGAAAGGAAGTATGCCCTTGACACAAAAAGAAAAAGTAATTTTAGTTGGATGTCAGCTAAATGATGAAGATGACGTACGCTTTCAATCTTCTATGGAAGAGCTAGCTTCTTTAACGCATACTGCTCATGGAGAAGTTATTCTTACCGTTAGCCAAAAGAGACAAAGAATACATACTGCTACATACATTGGGAAAGGCAAGCTAGAAGAACTCGTGATGCTTGAAGAGGAATTAGAACCCGATTTAATAATCTTTAATGATGAATTATCACCTAGTCAAACGAGAAATCTTTCTGAACATTTATCTGCTCGAGTAATTGATCGAACACAACTTATATTGGACATTTTTGCACAACGAGCTAGGTCAAAAGAAGGTAAATTGCAAGTGGAATTGGCTCAGTTACAATATTTATTGCCTCTACTAATGGGCAAAGGGATTTCGCTATCTCGTCTTGGTGGTGGAATTGGGACAAGGGGTCCAGGAGAGACGAAACTTGAGAGTGACCGCCGTCATATTCGTGGGAAAATTGATGATATTAAAAGAGCGTTAGCCAATGTAGTGGAACATCGTGAGCGCTATCGAGAACGCAGAAAAAGAAATAAAACGTTTCAAGTTGCGCTAGTTGGATATACAAATGCAGGTAAATCAACTTTATTCAATAAATTAACAGCGGCAAATTCTTTTGAAGAAAATTTATTGTTTGCAACGCTTGATCCGATGACACGGAAGTTAGTATTGCCGAGCAGTTTTCATGTGTTGCTAACGGATACAGTCGGATTTATTCAAGATTTACCTACATCGCTTGTGGCTGCGTTCCGTTCAACGTTGGAGGAAGTACAAGAAGCTGACTTACTTATTCATGTAGTAGATTCATCACACCCTGATTATTATCATCATGAGAAAACAGTAAAAGAAGTATTAACTTCGTTAAAAGCAGATGATTTACCAGTCATTACAGTATACAATAAGAAAGATATGATGCATCCTGATTTTGTGTCACAAGCAAAAGAATCTATCCAGATTAGTGCCTTTAATCAAGTTGATTTACAGCAATTACAAATTATTATTCAGGATGCTGTGAGCAAACAAATGACTCCTTATCACGTCCGCATACCAGCGATGGAAGGGAAGTTATTGGCGTCATTAAAAAGTGAGACAATACTACAAAGTCATGTTTTCCTTGAAGAACAAGAGTGTTATGAGTGTAATGGTTTTGTACCTGTACATAGCAATCTGATAGGTAAAATGAAAGAATTTAACATATAGAGGAGAAACACAATGTATCAACAATTAACGTACGGACAACAATTGAAAACATTAAGTGAGAAAGTAGAAGTTAAAATAGCGGATATGCATCGAATTGCCGATGATTACATTGATCAAAATCAGTATCGTGTATTAAAAAGTTTTCAAAATAATCGAGTGAGTGATTCACATTTTAATCCCACTACTGGTTATGGCTATGATGATATGGGCCGTGATACTCTAGAGAAAGTATATGCGGAAGTGTTAGGTGGGGAAGCTGGCCTTGTACGACCACAAATCATTTCAGGTACACATGCTATCGCTCTTTCTCTATTTGGTATTTTGCGACCTGGTGATGAATTAGTATACATTACTGGTAAGCCTTATGATACACTTGAAGAAATTGTCGGCATTAGAGGAAGCGGTAATGGGTCTTTAAAAGAATACAATATTGATTATCGCGCGATTGACTTAACAAGCGAAGGGAGAATAGACTTTGAAGCTGTAAAGTATGCCATTTCATCTAAAACAAAGATGATTGGAATTCAGCGTTCTAAAGGTTACGCTTCAAGACCTTCTTTTACAATTGAAGATATACGTGAAATGATTTCTTTTGTTAAAGAAATTAAACCAGATGTTATTGTTTTTGTTGATAACTGTTATGGTGAATTCGTTGAATTGCTAGAGCCTTGTCATGTTGGAGCGGATTTGATGGCTGGTTCATTAATTAAGAATCCAGGTGGTGGCTTAGCGAAAACAGGTGGTTATATTGTAGGTAAGAAAGAGTATGTTGAAACGGTATCTTATCGATTAACAACCCCTGGTATTGGAGCTGAAGCAGGGGCATCACTATATTCGCTACAAGAAATGTACCAAGGTTTCTTCATGGCACCACATACAGTTGGACAAGCTATTAAAGGTGCACAGTTCACAAGTGCTATATTAGAAGAAATAGGTTTAAACACATTTCCGAAGTGGAATGAGAAGCGTACTGACTTGATTCAAGCTGTCCAATTTGATAATCCTGACCTAATGGTTACATTCTGTCAAGCGATTCAATATGCTTCACCAATTAATTCACATGTTACACCTTATCCAAATTACATGCCGGGCTATGAAGATGATGTTATTATGGCTGCTGGTACATTCATTCAAGGTGCAAGTATCGAATTAACAGCTGACGGTCCGATTAGACCGCCGTATATCGCGTACGTACAAGGCGGTTTAACTTATTCACATGTTAAAGTAGCAGTATTAACGGCGCTTAATTCATTACTTGAACAAAAGCATATTACGTTAGCTTAATGAAGATAGCCTTTGGCTATCTTTATTTATACTCAATCTCCGCTTTTGATAATTATTTATCGTAAATTCGAAAATGAGCATTATTAAAATTTTTAATAAATTGGTGTTGGGAATGCATTAAATGAAGCAATTGAAATTAGGAAACAGGTACTATTTAAGGAATCTAATCACGTACTTCTAGATTTAGCTGAGAAGTTTCAAGAGGATACGTACGTAAATTTCCAATGTACGATTCATTTTTATTCAGATAAGCTCGATGAAAGATGTAAATGATGTTAAAAACTATTCAAAAAAATTTAATGTTAGATTTTCTAACATAGTATTGACAAAACTTCTGACACGGAATAAAATGTTAATAACAATAAAGTGAGGAGGAAACAAGTTGGATAAGAAAAATATACGAAGATCCATGCCGCTATTTCCTATCAGTATTGTCATGCAGCTCACAGAATTGTCAGCACGTCAAATTCGATATTATGAAGAGCATCAACTAGTTGCCCCTGCTAGAACAGAAGGTAATAGAAGATTATTTTCATTGAATGATATTGACACCTTATTAGAAATTAAAGAAATGCTTGAACAAGGGGTTAATCTTGCAGGGATTAAGAAAGTTTTTTCAGTTAAAGAAGAACAAAAGCAAGTAAACACTGTAAATCAGCAAGAAAAAGTTAAACGTGATCTTTCAGATGAGGAATTAAGAAAGCTTCTAAGAGCGGAGCTAATCCACAATCATAGAAGTCGCTCCAATCTTCGTCAAGGAGACATGTCTCGCTTTTTTCATTAAATAATAAATTTAGAACAATTAAATACGGGAGGAATTATAAGTATGGCAAAGTTTACTCGCGAAGATATTACTCGTTTAGCAAAAGAACAAAATGTTAAGTATATTCGTTTACAATTTACAGACATTCTAGGGACGATCAAAAACGTTGAGATTCCAGTAAGTCAATTACAAAAAGCATTGGATAACAAAATGATGTTTGATGGATCTTCAATCGAAGGTTTCGTACGTATTGAAGAATCAGACATGTATTTATATCCTGATTTAGACACTTGGGTTGTATTCCCTTGGACTGCTGAAAAAGGTAAAGTTGCTCGTCTTATCTGTGATATTTACGATACAGAAGGCAAACCTTTCGAAGGTGATCCACGTGCAAATTTAAAACGTGTTCTTGCAGAAATGAGAGAAATGGGCTTCACAGATTTTAATCTTGGACCAGAACCAGAATTCTTCTTGTTTAAACTAGATGAAAAAGGCGAACCAACATTAGAATTAAACGATAAAGGTGGCTACTTCGACTTAGCACCAACAGATTTAGGTGAAAACTGCCGTCGTGATATCGTTCTTGAGCTAGAAGAAATGGGCTTTGAAATTGAAGCTTCACACCATGAAGTAGCTCCAGGACAACATGAAATTGACTTTAAATATGCTGACGCAGTTACAGCGTGTGACTATATCCAAACATTTAAATTAGTTGTAAAAACAATAGCTCGTAAGCACGGCTTACACGCAACATTCATGCCAAAACCATTATTCGGTGTAAACGGTTCTGGTATGCACTGTAATGTATCTCTTTTCAATGGAAAAGAAAATGTATTCTATGATCCAAAAGGTAATATTGAACTTAGTGACGTTGCAGAGCAATTCATCGCAGGTATCATCAAGCACGCACCAAGCTTTACAGCTGTAACAAACCCAACTGTAAACTCATACAAACGACTAGTTCCAGGGTACGAAGCTCCTTGTTACGTAGCATGGTCTGCTCGTAACCGAAGCCCGCTAGTACGTATTCCAGCATCTCGTGGTCTTAGCACTCGTGTAGAAGTACGTAGTGTTGATCCAGCTGCTAACCCATATTTAGCTGTAGCAGTTCTATTACAAGCTGGTCTTGATGGAATCAAAAATAAAATGACTCCACCTCCGGCAGTAGATCGCAACATCTATATTATGTCTAAAGAAGAACGTGAAGAAGCGGGCATCACAGATCTACCGGCAACTCTTTACGCTGCATTAGACAAACTAAAAAGCGATGAAGTTATTAAATCAGCACTAGGCTCACATTTATTAGAACACTTCATTGAAGCTAAAGAAATTGAATGGGATATGTTCCGCACGCAAGTACATCCTTGGGAACGTGACCAATATATGACTATGTATTAATTAGTAGAACCCTTGATATTACTGGATTTCCAGTCATCAAGGGTTTTCTTTTTTTACTACGTTTTTTATAGAAATAGCTAATTGACCACATTTTGACCACATTTGTGGAAAAATTAAACCTCATTCATATATTTGAAATAGTTTTCTACACTTCTATTTTCTACTGTCTCAGAAATGTGAGCGTATATATCTGCAGTAGTTGCTATAGTTTTGTGACCTAAGCGTTCTTGAATTTCTTTTAAACTTGCACCTGATTCTAACATTAAAACGGCGTGAGTATGTCTAAGCCCGTGAATAGTTATATGTTTTTTAATATCTGCTTTTTTACATATACGGTTAAACGCTCGCTGAAGTGTGGACTTAGCAAAAGGTAATCCATCACCACGTTCGAATATTAGGTTGGTTTCACTGTGAAAGTATTCACCTAATTTTAACTTCTTTTCTTTTTGTTTTATTTGATGTTTCATTAACAGATTAACTAACGTTTTATCAATGCGAATCGATCTGTGAGAGCTTTCTGTTTTTGGAGGACTAAACATTTTGTCGATTTCTTTTTGATCATAAACAAAAGTTTTGTATATATTAATTCTTTTTTCATCTAAATCTAAATCGTTCCATTGTAACGCAAGAGCTTCTCCTTTTCTTAAACCTGTATCAATTAGAAGTTTAAAGAGAATATAGTATTTCCAATCATCTTCACTGGCAGCTGTTAAAAATTTCGCTACATCATCTTTACTTAAATAGTCCAATTTCTCTTCTTTTTTTAGTTTATTTAAATCTTTATCTGGAATAACTACACCTTTACAAGGATTTTTCGGGATTAATTCTAAAGTGACGGCTCTACTCATAGCGTTGGACATTGTTACATGGATTATTTCGATAGTTCTCTTTTTATAATCAGATTCACCTATTTTATTTATAAACTTTTTGTTCTTAACAAAATTCAAATCTTTTAATCT
>NZ_JBALMO010000005.1:83765-86117 GCF_036963345.1 Bacillus sp. JJ722 | reverse complement strand
ATTAAAGTTTCGCTTTATTATTCTATTATTAAATAAATATAAAATTTTCTGTATAAATCAAAATAAATGTTAAAATGTGTAAGTGTCTTTTTTCGGAAGGATATAAATATATGAGTTTCTTTTTATTTCCATACGCCTAAAGTCTTATGCACAATTATATCTAAAGTATATTTAAAAAAAGAGCGTAAAAAGTTAGGATTGTAAAGGAGGCAAAATCAAGCAAAAGGAACAACTAACTGTATATCCAATAACCAATAATTTTTTGATAATTAGTAACCTTTTGTGATTTGTATATTGCTTGAACGATTAAAGAAAAAAATATGCTGTAAAGGATGTAATGAGAATGGAAGTGACTGTAAAGCTTCAGAACGTTTCAAAGCGCATTAAGAATAAGCCTATTATTCAAGATTTAAGTTTTGATGTGTATGGAGGCGAGATTTTTGGTTTTCTTGGACCAAATGGAGCAGGTAAAACAACAACAATTCGAATGATTGTTGGCTTGATGAAGCTTTCGGGCGGAGATATTGTCATTTGCGGTGACAGTGTTAAGGATAACTTTGAGAAAGCTATTAGACATGTAGGTGCCATTGTTGAAAACCCAGAAATGTATAAGTATTTAACAGGCTATGATAACTTAAAGCATTATGCGAGAATGTCACATGGCATTAGCAAGGAAAGAATTGATGAAGTTATTGAGCTAGTGGGTTTAAGACAAAGAATAAATGATAAGGTAAAAACCTATTCATTAGGTATGCGTCAACGTTTAGGGTTAGCACAAGCGTTATTACATAGACCAAAGGTACTTATCCTGGATGAACCAACTAATGGGCTAGATCCACAAGGAATACGAGAGATAAGGGATTATTTAAAACGTTTGTCTCGTGAAGAAGGAATGACGGTTATTGTTTCGAGTCACCTATTATCTGAAATGGAAATGATGTGTGATCGCTTCTGTATTATTCAAAATGGAAAACTAGTAGATATACAAAATGTACACGAAGTTACAGAGGAAGAAGAACAAAGAATTAGTCTTACTGTAGAGCCGTTACCTAAAGCATTAAAGATTATTAAAGAACAATATTCTAATTGTGAGCCGCAAATTGTTAATGAAGTAATTGAATTAACGATTGCCAATGAACTGGTTCCTAATGTTGTAAAATCATTAGTATTGCAAGAATGTGCAGTGTATCGTGTTGCAAATGTAACAGTTTCACTTGAAGAAAAATTCTTGCAAATAACAGGAACAGGAGGGCAAATTCAATGAACTTAATAGCAAATGAAATGATGAAGCTATTTAAACGAGCTTCTACCTATATTATGATTGGTTTTCTAGTATTAGCGATTGTTGGTACTGGAGCATTAGTAAAGTACTCAGAAAATAAAAATGAGTCTGCCCCTGAAAATGTGAAATGGGAACAATCCTTAATTGAGCAAAATAAACAAATGGAACAAGAACTACAAGAAAACGGAAATGAAAGCTATCAAGCAATGTTGAAAGCAGATATTGCAAAGAATGAATACCGTTTGAAGCATGATATTCCACCAAGTGAAAAAACGAATGTATGGTCTTTTGTGAATTCTATTGTTGATATTGTGTATTTTATATCGATTATTACGATTACAGTAGCAGCAGGTATTGTAGCTAGTGAGTTTTCTACCGGTACTATCAAGTTATTGTTAATCCGCCCGGCTAGCCGTGCTAAAATATTATTTAGTAAGTATGCAGCTGTATTCATTTTTTCATTTTCGACTGTATTATTAGCATTTGCTACGGCTTTTGCTGTAGGAGCTGTTCTATTTGGATTCGGCGACGCTGGACCGTATTTAGCATACAGTGATGGTCAAGTAATTGAGAAATCACAAGTAGGAAATGCATTCTTTACGTATATATTATCTTCTGTAGGACTGTTAATGTTAACAACTATGGCATTCATGGTGTCCGCAGCATTCCGAAATAGCTCGTTAGCAATTGGTATTGCCATGTTCCTACTATTAATGGGACCAAATATTACAATGCTTGTTTCCATGAAATATGAATGGGCGAAATATATTTTATTTGCAAATATTGACTTGTTAAGCTATTTTAACGGTCAGCCGATGATTGAAGGGATGACCTTATCATTCTCTCTTATCATGTTAGGTATCTATTTTGTTCTATTTAACTTAATTGCCTTTTTGTTTTTCACGAAACGAGATGTGGCAGCTTAAATGTAAAGAAAGAAGCAGTATGATGAACTCATACTGCTTTTTTCTTAAAGATAAGAAAGTATATAGTTTTGCACGGTGTCTAGCTCCAGCGCCTAGCTCCTAGTGGACTTCGCCATCCTCCTTATGATAAGTCAACTAAGAAAT
>NZ_JBALMO010000005.1:16078-83636 GCF_036963345.1 Bacillus sp. JJ722 | reverse complement strand
ATCGAATCGCTTATCAGTTCTCCATGTATCCTTTATCTCAGTCGGTGGGCTCCAATTCATACGGAGCTAAACGGGCGCTTCCGCTTTTCTTGCTTATTTCAGACAATACAGTAACTTCATTGCCAATGGAAAGGGTATATGTGGTTTTGTAACTTGATTAATTGTACCTGCTATATATATGAGTTTCTCTGGGCAGTAGAAGGCAAAGGAGCCAGTAGAACCAGAATGCCCAATAACGGCGCGAGTAGGAAAGAATGGTGACATTAATCTTGATGGATTGAACCGCATTATTCCACAACCATATTCTAAACCGAACATATTTAAGTTACTGAGCTTAGTCCAAGTATACATTTCTGTTAAGTATTCTTTTGGAAATAAAGAGCCATTAAAAAAAGCTCTTAAGAAAATCATATTTTCTTTTACAGTTGATATAATACCGCCACTAGCTCCCATATAAGACATAATCAGAGGAATGTGCAACGTTTTATTTTTGTAATAGATAGGTGGCATGGTGTGATGGTCTGTGTGAGAGAATATATAAGTTTGCGTTAGTTGAAGTGGTTGGAAAATGTATTCTGAGAAGACATCGCTAAGTTTTTGGCCTGTTATGGATTCGATAATGGCACCTAAAAGGTCAAAATTTATATCTGCATAGAAGGCTTTGCCATGTTTGTCTGGTTGGAAATGTGGCTTCATCATCTTTGTATCTGCTAAAGCGTTATTTAGACTATACGTTTGATCCTTCTTAATAACTGCTTTTAATAAACTTGGTTGGGTGCCTCTTCTTCCTTGGAAGTAATCTGGTAGGCCTGATGTATGAGAGAGTAGTTGACGAATTGTAAGATCATATGAATAGTCCTTTTTCTTATAAATATGTAACCCAGAAAGAAGTTCTTTCGAAAGATACATCGTAATAGCATCATCTAATTGTAAATGATTCTCTTCTCTTAACTTGAGAATAGTTGCGGTAGTGTAAAGTTTCGTTATGCTTGCAATAAAGTAGGGAGCTTCTGTATGGAGAGCTCCATAACAGTTAGACCATGAAAATGTTCGATCAGATGATTCCATCATAACGACTGCCTCATGTATATGTTTCTTCTTAATAATCTTTTGAAAAACACTATCTAATTTTGATTGAATGGTAAGAGTTTGGGGGCTCATAGTAAAGATTCTCCTTTATTTATTATATTTATCCCGTTCAAAATGGCGCTAAGACTCTCACTTCAAAATGAAAGTAAAAGCGAAGATGTTTAAGTGGTAGATGAAGCGCCAGTAAGAACCCGATTGGTTCAACTAATAACAGGTGGGGGATGGACGAACACTCCCATCGATTAAAGTTTCACTTTCTCAAGTTCACTTATCAACGCCATTGCTCAAGTATATGTCCTATAAATCAAGATTATTAGTGTTCATGACAAAAGCAGTGGAGAAATCCACTGCTTTTGTCATTTTGTGATTGTATTTGCAATTTCAGCAGTTGTCATATCACTTGTTACGGTAAACTCTCCGATTTGAATCTTTGTTGTTAAGTGGTTTTTTCTTAAGTAACTAGCAAAGAGGGAAGTATCTTTTATGATATTATTTTTCTTTAGGATCGCTCCAATATCTTCAGATGACATCCCTTTTTTGATAGCGAGTTTATAAGTAATAGGTTGAGATGTAGTTGTTTTAGAAGGTTTACTAACAGCCGGTTTCGTTTTTTCTACTAATTCGTATCCTAACTTATTACTAGCGGCTTTTAATTCAGCTAGCGATAGTGATTTCTCTTTGTTATTTTTGTCGATGTAGAAGCCTCCTATTATAAGTGTTGCGATTAACAGGCCCGCTGCAAAGCCTCTTATACTGCCTCTAGTCATACTTACAAACCTCTCAATTGACTACGTTGTATAATAGTCGTAATTTCTTCAGGAGATAAAGCGGAACGTGTATGTATATCTTCTATAGAAAGCCCTTGCTGATATAGTGAAAGTACTTGGCTTTGTAAGATTTCATTTACTTTTAAACCACCATCAGTAGTGTTTATTTTAGAACCAGTGTTTGGTAATAATTCCGTATCCTGCATTAATATTTCTTCTTCTAGAATTTTAATTTTTTTCTTTAGGATATACATATCTTGTATATGTTGGAGTGATAATTCTTCTAGGTTCTTCTCTATATCGGTAACACGGTCTTTTTTGAAGAATGAGAAAATCAATAATAAAATGGCGACCGCTACTAAACTAATAATGATAATTTCCACTAAACCACCTCGATAGTCATATATTGTGCATAAATCTATCATACACATTTTTCACAGATAAGTTTATACAAATATCAAAAAATATCACATTTTGCGAAAAAATAAAGATTGATCGTAAAATGTTTGGCGGTGGTTGTAAAAAATAAATATGCGATTTCGTCATTTGAAAAAAAGTATTAGAAAAATATCGTTATCACTATTGATTATTTAGAGAAATAACATTTATCGACAATTTATGTTCATTGTCCCCTTATTTGTTAAATGATACCATTATATAGAAAGGAACTTCATTTGTATCTTTTTTTAAAGTGAGAATTTATTGTAAAGCTGAATGATTATAATGCTTTATTTTTATAAAGTCTTGTTACTATTTGCGAAAACCCCACGTTTAGTAAAAAAATTGTTGAAAAGGAGCGAGTGCATTGAATGGTTATATTGTAACTGAAGGACATGAATTTAAACCTACTTATTTGTCTCACACTTCAAAGGATCATATGCTAAATCAACCATTGCGTATTGGTTTGTGGCATAATGGAACTTTATCTTGGAAATATCCATATGCTACGGATTTAGAAGATTATTCTGATGCTTTTTTTTCAGTTTCCTCTTTAAATTGCACCCCTGATTATGAGATTACAAAAATTCACTTGAACAATACCACAAAAGAAAGTCAGCTTTTGAAAATTATTATTGAATATAACCATGCATCCGATGCCCATTCTACAGCTTTTTACAGTCCAAGTGAAAATGCGATTGTTGGTATGGCACAGAACAATGTAACGATGCTTGGCGGTCTTTTAAGTGGTAAAGGAATGAGTCAGTATTGTATCCAAAGGAAGGATTACTTTAGTACGTTTGCATTCTTGCGCAGTCTTGAGCGAGGAAACTTACCTCTGTCATGGCTAGCAAATGGTGATATTTATAGTATGTTTATTCTTGAATCACACATTTGTAGTGGAGCTCAAGAAGAAGGAATTATATGGACTTTTAAATCCTCTTCAGCTGAAAAAGCTAGAACTTTGAAAAATGAAAAGATAACAAAGTATTTATAATTTCCTATACAAGTAAAGAGTTATGTATTTTCATGTAAAAACAGACTAGCATTTCAAAATGAAAAGTGATATTATAGAAAAGTCCTATGTGAGGATGACATAATGTTTGGAGGGAATTATACAATGCGTGTGAATCTTACGTTAGCTTGCACAGAGTGTGGAGACCGTAACTATATTTCTAAAAAAAATAAACGTAACAACCCAGATCGTCTTGAGCTTAAAAAATATTGTTCAAGAGAAAAGCGTGCTACTTTACACCGTGAAACAAAGTAAACAACAGGTACAATCCTGTTGTTTTTTTTGTGTAAAAAAAGTGTCAGTAATGTACTTTTCTTTCTTAAATAGAGGTGTAACGATATATTGTTTATATAGATGATATTATTTAGTATCGGAGTTGAGGAAAATGGATAAGAAACAAATAAGAGAAGTGGTGAGGGCTAATTTAGCTAATATGACGCAAGCGGACTTTGATAGACAGTGCCATTTCATCGAAGAACGTTTGTTTAAGCTAGATGAATGGAAACAAGCTGAAACAATCGCAATTACGATATCTAACTCACGTGAAATACATACAAAGAATATTATAGAAAAAGCATGGAATGAAGGGAAAAAGGTCGCCATACCAAAGTGTAACCCATCTGATTACAGTATGGTGTTTCGTTTCTTCGACGACTTTAATCAACTTGAGAGAGTTTATTTTAATTTAATGGAGCCAATTGTTAATGATACCGTGGAAGCAGGGATAGCTGATTTAGACCTTATGTTTGTTCCTGGAGTAGCGTTTGATATGAGCGGCTTTCGCGTTGGATATGGGGGCGGATATTATGATCGCTTTTTAGAAGCCTTTCAAGGAGCAACAATTTCATTGTTGCTTCCTGAGCAAATTGTTTCTGAAATTCCGCGCAATTCATATGACATTCCAGTGCAAACATTAATTTTTCCGAATGGGGTGCGCAAAGTTAATGACAGAAATTAGCGTATATGTAGTTGTAATTCTGTTTGCAAGTATTGCCGGTTATTATGTAAGGTCTTTATCTTTATCTGGAGCTGTCTTTACTTTTATTACAGGCTGTCTAGTGACTCTAGGCTTTGGATGGAGAGGACTATTATTACTAGGTGCATTCTTTGCATCTTCAAGCTATTGGTCGAAATATAAAAAGCAGAAAAAGAGTAAAGTAGATGAAATACTGCAAAAAGGTGACCAAAGAGATTGGGTTCAAGTAGTTGCCAATGGTTCGGTTGCCAGCCTAGCTGCTTTGCTGTTCTTTGTAACTAAATCAGATGTTTGGATGATTGGATTTATAGTTGCGGTAGCGGCAGCTAATTCTGATACGTGGGCATCTGAAATTGGTGTGTTAAGTAAAAGGAAGCCAATATATATCTTAACGGGTAAAACGGTTGAAAAAGGTACATCTGGAGCTGTTTCACTATTAGGTACAGCAGCTTCGTTTATGGGTGCCTTTTTTATTGCTATTGTTGCATACGTTATTTTTTCATTAGATTCACTGTTTCTTCTTATATTAATTACTATTGCCGGATTTTTAGGAAGTATTGTGGATACATTAATAGGAGCTACCTTACAAGTTAAATATACTTGTGAGACATGTGGGTTAGTGACAGAAAAAACGCTTCACTGCGGGAAGAGAACGCTTTTTAGTAGAGGAATAAAATGGTGTAATAATGATGTTGTTAATATAACTTCTATTTTAATTGCGACGTTAATTGCCATATTAATAATGAAGTTTTTATAAGATATATATAAGTAAATTGAATGAATTTCCATATAATTTATAGTTTTTATTAATATTTATACGGGCAAAAATAATATTGTAACAAAATGTTAATATATAAAACGCTTTCCTAAAAACATAAGGGGGTTTTTATATATTACAATTTTTTTGTAAATAAAAAATGCAACATTTGAAAGGACGGACCGTTATACTTATGAAAAATACAGTAAATCGCGTAGTACTTGTTGGAACTGGATTCGTAGGAAGCAGTTATGCTTTCGCATTATTAAATCAGGGAATTACAGAAGAACTAGTACTAGTTGATGTAAATAACGAAAAAGCTGAAGGTGAAGCTATTGATATGAGTCATGGTTTACCTTTTGCACCTTCAAAAACAAAAGTATGGAGCGGTACATATGCAGATTGTAAACATGCAGATATCGTAGTATTAACGGCAGGGGCAAATCAAAAACCAGGTGAAACTCGCCTTGACCTAGTTGCAAAAAATACGGCAATTATGAAATCGATTGTTGGCGAAATTATGGCAAGTGGATTTGACGGAATATTCTTAGTTGCCGCTAACCCTGTTGATATTCTAACGTATGCTTGTTGGAAATTCTCTGGACTACCAAAAGAGCGTGTAATTGGTTCTGGAACGATTCTTGATACTGCTCGTTTCCGTTATGAGCTAGGTGAGTACTTCAACATTGATACTCGTAACGTTCACGCATACATTATTGGTGAGCACGGCGACACAGAGTTACCAGTATACAGTCACGTTAATATTGGTGCTAAACCATTAGCTAAAGCTCTTGAAACAAAAGTGGATTATAAATTAGAAGATTTAGATGAGATTTTCGTTAACGTTCGTGATGCTGCATATAGAATTATCGATTGTAAAGGTGCAACATATTATGGTATTGCTATGGGGCTTGCACGTATTACAAAAGCCATTCTTTCAGACGAAAACAGTATTTTAACAGTGTCAACGTTATTGGAAGGTGAGTATGGTCAAGAAGATATTTATATTGGTGTTCCATGTGTAGTAAATCGTCATGGGATAAGAGAAATAGTTGAATTAGACATTAATGCAGAAGAAAAAGTTAAATTTGATCATTCAGTAAAAGTTTTAAAAGAAACAATGGCTCCGGTTTTAGAAGCTTTGAAATAATTTAGACTTGATGATCTTTGAACTTTTTCACAGTTTTAATAAATTGATTCATAATAATCCCTTTTTTGTTTCAAACTAAACAAAGGAGGGATTTATTTATGAAATGGATATTACAACTTATGGCGCTTTTGACGTTAATTTCAGTAGGCTATAAATATCGGTATAAGCTAATGAATACTGTTTTAGGAATAGGATTAATTCGCAAATTCATTGTGGCTCAATCCATGAAACTACCTATAGGTAGTGCACAGTTTATTCAACGTTTATATCAACCATTTTAAGAAGCGAAACCGGCTACAGCTAGCCGGTTTTTCTAATGATGTGGAAAAATTTACGATTCTTCATTGTCTTTTTCACTGTATAATGTTAAGTAATAATGATAGGAGTATAGTGAAAGTAGGTAATATCGTGGGTTTTAGAGAAGATTATTTATTTTGGTATATTATAAAAAAATTAACATTACAACATGGTTATAGCGTCCTTACAATGTCAGAAGAACAGAATGAGGTTTGGTTAGAAAACAATCGTAACAATAGCTCTCCTGTTTTACGGTTTATGAGACATGATTTTGATTGGGCAAATGTATTGAAGCATGATCTTAATCGAACAGCTGCGAATGGTGAGAATATACGGAAGCAATTATTTAAAAGACCAATCACTGTATTGAATACGTATATAACGCAATTCAAACCCGTGGATGAATATGAATCGTATATACAAAACGGACTGAAAAATAATAAAACAATTATTAATTCGGCTATGATCGATTCGGAAGCATTATCTGAAGGAATACAGAAATTTGAAGAAAAACTTGGTTTTTCATTACTTCAAGCGGAAGAAATACCTTTGGATATTGAGGAAAATGATATACAGCCATTAAAGCAATCTGTTTTGCATTCAGCTATTGAAAGAAGACAAGAAGAGCAAAAGATGTTTCAATACGGAAAGCCGTTCTTTACAAAAATATTTTTGGGTATTCAAATTCTTATTTTTATCTTGATGGAAATTGTCGGGAGTAGTGAGAGTACGAGAACGCTTGTCGAATTTGGTGCTAAATATAATCCTTTAATACTAGAAGGCGAATGGTGGCGCTTTATTACACCAATATTTCTTCATATAGGTCTACTTCATTTACTAATGAATTCAGTTGCTCTCTACTATATAGGTATAGAAGTTGAAAAAATATTTGGAAGTGCCCGTTTTTTCCTAATTTATTTAGCGGCAGGATTTACCGGCGTAGTTGCAAGTTTTGTTTTTTCTAATGGAGTTGTGTCAGCAGGGGCCAGTGGTGCAATTTTTGGATGTTTTGGCGCACTTCTCTACTTTGGAGTTGTAAATCCAAAATTATTTGTTAGAACGATGGGAACAAATATTATCGTTTTGATTCTTATTAACTTAGGATTAGGATTTACGATATCAGGCATCGATAATGCTGGACATATCGGTGGATTAGTAGGAGGTTTCTTAGCGACAGCAGCCGTGGGAGTTCCGAAGAAAATGAAGCCGATGTATAATGTTATCGCTGCTGTTGTACTTGTTATTGGTAGTATTCTTTTATTGAAATACGGATTTTCAGTGCAGCAGAATAGTAGTCAAGATGTTCCACTCACAGCGTTGGCGCAGGAATATATAAATGACGGGGATGAAGAGAAGGCAAAGTCTTTATTAGAAAAAGGCGTTAAATCTAATTCTAAATCGCCTAATGCTTATTTTCTTTTAGGGAATATAAGCCTAGGTGATATGCAATATGAGAAGGCACAAGCATATTATGAGGAGACTATTAAGTTAGTTCCTGATTATCATCAAGCCCATTATAATTTGGCTTTAACGTATTTACGGGAGAATGAAGTAAAGCTAGCTCAAGAACACATTGAGGAAGCTTTAAAGCTCGAACCGAACGAGCCTAATTATAAAAAACTACAAGGTCAGATCGACGATTATTTAAAAAGAACTCAATAATTGTAATGGAAGAAGAGGAAGCATATTTAAAGGTATGTTTCCTTTTTTTTATGACCAAAATTAACGATAGAAGGGAGTGTTTCAGTTTTGAGTTCTACTAAACATGTCGTTACAACAAATATTGAAGAGAATCTTGCTTATCTAAATCAATCATTAGCTGTTGATAAAAGCTTTGACGTTATTCGGTTGGATGTAGTCTATGCCGAACGTAAAATGGCTTTATTTCTAATAGATGGTTTTGTAAAAGATGATATTCTTCATTATTTAATGAAAGTGCTACTTCAATTAAAACCAGAAGATTTAGAGCCTGACCCACTTGAGAAATTGTTAAAAACGTATATTCCGTATGTTGAAGTCGAAGCAACGGATGATTTAGATAAGATTATTGATAGCGTGCTAGCTGGACCGACAGCTCTTGTAGTAGATGGACTGAATAAAGCGATCTTGATTGATGCTCGTACATACCCTGTTCGTGGCCCGCAAGAACCTGATATGGAAAGAGTTGTTCGAGGTGCAAGGGATGGATTTGTCGAAACAATTGTATTTAATACGGCATTGACAAGAAGAAGAGTTCGTGACCGTTCATTACGGATGGAATACATGTCTATAGGGAGAAGGTCAAAAACAGATGTAGTTGTTTGCTATTTAGAAGATGTTGCGAATAAACACTTTGTTGATGAGGTGAAAGGAGCCTTAGAAAAAATTGATACCGATGGCTTACCGATGGCTGAAAAAAGTATCGATGAATATATTACAGGTAGGTATTGGAACCCTTATCCTATTATGCGGTATACAGAAAGACCGGATACAGCAGCAACGCATCTATATGATGGACACGTCATTGTTTTTGTAGATGGCTCTCCAAGCGCTCTTATTACACCGTCAACATTCTGGCATCATTTACAACATGCTGAGGAGTATAGAAATAAACCATTAGTGGGAGCATATCTGCGCTTAGTTCGTTTCTTAGCTGTTTGGGCTTCTTTATTTATTTTGCCTTTATGGTACTTTTTCGCGGAGAATCCAAATTATTTACCAGCATCAATGTCGTATATTGGACCGAATGACATGGGAAATATACCGTTAATTTTCCAGTTTTTACTCATTGAAGTAGGACTCGATATGCTAAGGATGGCAGCCATTCATACGCCTTCGGCTCTTGCAACAGCTCTCGGCTTAGTAGCGGCATTGATGATTGGAGGAATTGCCGTTGAGGTTGGCTTATTATCTAATGAGGTAATTCTCTATTTATCTTTAGCTGCAATCGGAACTTTTGCAACACCTAGTTATGAATTAAGCTTAGCCAATCGATTAATTCGTTTAGGTTTATTAGTAGTTACTGCTATATTTGGATTACCTGGATTTATTATTAGCATGACTGTTTTTGTTCTTTATTTAGTTCATATGCAGTCGTTAGGAATACCATACTTATGGCCATTCATCCCATTTTCTTATCGCTCACTTCGCGATGTGATTATTCGTATACCGATGCCTTTAAAAAATCGCAGACCGAAAGTACTACATCCTAAAGATCCAGATCGTTGAAAAGTTTGTCGGAAATTGATAAGTTTCGTTTCCCTACTTGTGAGATTATCTTGCATTCGATATACTTTATCTGTGATTAAACATAACGAGGGAAGCTATGAATACTATTTATGACATACGACAATTATTAAAAAGATTTGGCACAATTATTTATATTGGGGATCGCGTGGCAGATCTTGAATTGATGGAAGCAGAGATAAGAGAACTTTACAAATCTCAATTAATCGATGTAAATGATTATCAAATGGCGTTGATGCTATTACGAAGAGAGATTGCGATTGAAAGGGAAAAAAGAGAATAAGGTGGATTTCAATGGAAAAGTGGTTAATTGGAGTAGACTTAGGTGGCACAACAACAAAATTAGCATTTATCAATCTTCATGGAGAAATCATACATAAGTGGGAAATTCCAACAGATGTCTCTGATAAAGGCGTTCATATTACTAAAAATATTGCAAAAGCTATTAAAGGTAAACTAGAGGAGCTTGGGCAAACGAACGCTGATGTAATTGGTGTAGGAATGGGCGCACCAGGTCCTATCGATGAAAGCACGGGCATTATATACGAAGCGGTTAATCTTGGCTGGATTAATTATCCGTTACGAGATCAATTAGCGGCTGCAACAGGCTTACCAGTTGTTGTTGAAAACGATGCTAATATTGCTGCACTGGGTGAAATGTGGAAAGGTGCTGGCGACGGTGCGAAAGATCTAGTGTGTGTAACACTTGGAACAGGTGTTGGTGGCGGTGTTATTGTAAACGGTAACATGGTCTCAGGTGTAAGCGGTGCTGCTGGGGAAATTGGTCATATGACTGCCGTTGTTGAAAATGGATACGCATGCAATTGCGGTAGATCAGGGTGTTTAGAAACAGTCGCATCTGCTACTGGAATTGTGAGAGTGGCAATGGGAAATATCGATAGCAACCCTTCTTCATCATTAAAGAAAATGTTAGATCTTAATGGTGCTATTTCAGCTAAAGATGTTGTTACTTGTGCTGAAGATGGTGATCAATATGCTATTTCAGTACTAGATAAAGTATGTTTTTATTTAGGCTTAACACTCGCAAATGTGGCGAATGTGTTAAATCCTCAAAAAATCGTCATTGGTGGAGGGGTTTCAAAAGCTGGCGATATTTTATTAAATAATGTCGTAAAATATTTTAAAAAATACGCATTTATTAGAGTACGTGAATCTACGAGCATTAGTATAGCAACGTTAGGAAACGATGCAGGAGCTATTGGCGCTGCATGGCTTGTAAAAACTAAATTTATGAAATAGACAACAAGTAAGAGCTGATTTGCATAATGTTTATGGTCAGCTCTTTTATTTTTTATAAAAAATAAAATGAAACTTTTTCCTGTTTAGCTCGTCTAATAGAGAGGGTATAAGAATAACATTGAAAATGTGATTATTTTATTGGATTATTTTTCGATTTGATTTTTCACCGAAAAAGTATTATGATTTTAGCATTGGTTTTGTTACAGTATAGTTTTTCCAATTAAAGAATGATTACAAGCATATTACAAAGGCGTAACAAGCATCAGAGTGCTAACAATTATAAAAAATATAAAGTCGCCCGAAATAGCGACTATTTTTACGCGTTGTTGTTTAAGGGGAGGTCTTCAAAAAAAATGAAAAAGTATTTTACTATGGAAAAGTTTTCAGTAAAAAGTATTTCATTGACTGCTACAGCTATTATCATGCTGTGGATTAAAACGTATATTACCTATAAAACTAGCTTTGATATTAAAATAGAAAATGGTATGCAAGAATTTATCTTGTTTATTAACCCGCTCTGCTTTTTAATGGCAGTATTTGGTATAGGGTTGTTTCTAAAGGATAAACGTCGTCCTGCGTTTATTATGACTACTAGTATTCTAATGACAGCAGTACTATATGGAAATGTTGTATATTACCGCGAATTTACGGATTTCTTAACAATTCCGTTGTTAATGACAGCTAGTAATCTTAGTGATTTAGGTGGCAGTATCTTTAGCCTGCTTTCACCTTGGGACGTATTTTTCCTTACTGATATCGTTATATTAGCTTTATTAATTAAATTTAAGCCTTCATTTGTTGTGAATAAATCATATTCAAAAACAAATCGTCGAGTTTACTTTTTACTTGTGGTGGCAATCGGGTTCTTTAACTTAGGATTAGCTGAAACTGAACGTCCACAATTATTAACAAGAACATTCGATCGAGAAATGCTTGTGAAAAATATTGGAACATATAATTACCATATTTATGATGCGTTTCTACAAACAAAATCATCTGCACAAAGAGCTTTAGCTGATGGCAGTGAATTAGCAGAAGTTGAAAACTATGTGCGTGCGAATTATAAAGAACCAAATAGTGAAATGTTCGGTGCTGCTAAAGGCAAGAATGTTATCATGATCTCAATGGAGAGCACACAGAATTTTGTAATTAACAATACTGTGAATGGTCAAGAGATTACACCGTTCTTAAATGATTTTATTAAAGAAAGTTATTACTTTGATAATTTTTATCACCAAGTAGGACAAGGAAAAACATCTGACTCTGAATTCGTTGTTGAAAACTCACTATATCCATTAAGTCGAGGTGCTGTATTCTTTACACACTCTCAAAATGAATATAAAGCAACACCTGAGATTTTAAATGAAAATGGATATACAACAGCATCATTGCATGCTAATAACAAGAGTTTCTGGAACCGTGACGTAATGTATCAAGCGCTTGGATACGAAAATTTCTATGATATCGAGTCTTACGAAGTAACTGATGAAAACTCGATAGGTTGGGGCTTGAAAGATAAAGATTTCTTCGACCAATCGATTGATCATTTAAAAGAAATGCAATCAACTGGTAAACCATTCTATGCGAAATTTATTACGTTAACTAACCATCATCCATATGAATTGGATCCAGAAGATGCAACAATCGAGCCGTACAATTCTAATTCAAAAACGTTAAATAACTATTTCCCTACTGTGCGTTACCAAGATGAAGCACTGGAACAGTTTATTAACAAATTGAAGGAAGAAGGTTTGTATGAAGACTCAATCATCGTTCTTTACGGTGACCATTATGGTATTTCAGAGAACCACAATACGGCAATGGCTCAATATTTAGGTAAAGAAGAAATTACACCTTTTGATTCTGTACAATTACAACGTGTACCATTTATCGTTCATATTCCAGGTCATGAAGGTAAAACGATTTCTAAAGTTTCAGGTCAAATTGATGTTAAACCAACATTGTTACATCTATTAGGTGTTGACACAAAGAACAATATCGAATTTGGCTCAGATTTATTCTCTAAGGATAAATTAGACTTTACAGTTTTACGTGATGGTAGCTTTATTACAAAAGATTACGTTTATACACGTGACACTCTTTATGATAAGAACACCGGAGAGCCAATTGAAGATAAGACTGTAGCAGAACCATATATTGAGAAGGCTAAGCAAGAGCTAGAATTCTCGGATAAAATTATTTATGGTGATTTACTAAGATTTAACGATAAGAATAAATACGAAGCTAAATAAAATGAAAAAGGTTGCCAATAGGCAACCTTTTTTCTTTGAGGATAAAGAATTATATATTTTGCTATATGTCTAATCATTTAATTTATGAATGGATTTATTTATTAAATCTTCCAAAAAAGAGAATCGTCCAAAAGCAGTGATGATGTTTTCTTTATTCATCTTTAAATTCCATAGTTCATACATTCAATGTAAGGAATTAAGAAGGGAGCAACGTGACATGAGCATTGTGTACGACTACAATCAATTGAGCAGTAATTTAGCTTGGTTACAGCATAAGTTTCCTTATATAGAATGTAATGTGATTGGAAAGAGTGTTTTTGATAGGAGCATCTATGAGTTGCGAATTGGAAGTGGAGAAAAAGTCATTCATTATAATGCTGCATTCCATGCCAATGAATGGATTACATCACTTGTATTAATGACATGGATTTACCAATTATTAAAATCTAAAATACTTGATTCATTACATGCAGTTCAACTATCACTTGTTCCGATGGTAAATCCAGATGGAGTCGAGTTAGTGAGTAAAGGTACAGTTGCAGCACAAGGATTGTACAATGTGGAGGCAATGAACGAATATAAAAAAGATTATTGTGGCTGGAAAGCTAATATTCGTGGTGTGGATCTAAATAAGCAATACCCAGCAAATTGGCATCAATATAAAAAAACGGTATATTGTGATGCTCCTTATTATAGAGATTATCCTGGAGAAGAACCTTTGACTGAGCCAGAATCAATTGCCATGAGGAATTTGGTTGAAAATAATTGCTTTGAAGCGGTTTTTGCTCTTCATACGCAGGGTAAAGAGTTTTATTGGGGTTATTATGGATACGAACCGACTAATTCTAAAACGTTAGCAGATGAATTTGAAAGGGTAAGTGGATATAAGGCAATTCAGTATACGAATAGTCATGCTGGATTTAGAGATTGGTTTATTAGTCAGTATCGCAAGGCTGGTTTTACACTTGAGCTTGGTAAAGGAATAAACCCTCTTCCAATGTCTCAATTCTCGGAAATCTACCAACAAACAGTACCAATTCTCTATGCATCTTTGAATATGTAGGACTATAGACTGATATTTATCTTATTTATCTTTTTACTCTTTAATAATTATAGTTTATTTACTATTATTGTATATGAATTAAAATAAATCACAGAATTAGTGAGGTATAGCGCTGACGAAAAGCTTTACTAATAAGTTGGGGTGAAAAAGCTTGGTAGACAGACGAAGCGGGAAAGGTAGAAGGAGGCTTGGGCTTGTTTTATGCTTTTGTTTTTTGTTTCTTTTCATTGTTGGCTGTGAAGAGCAAGCAAAGGAAACAACGAAGCAGTTAGATGAAGATGCCCCTCGCGAGGTTACGGTTAAACCATTATCACTTTCTGATGATTATACATTCGAAAGCAGTTATGGATGGTTAGATAATGACACGATTATTTATTCAGCTAAAAGAGACGATGAGCATTATCTGTTTTCGTACCACATTCCTTCAAAAGAGAAGAAAAAGCTTTTTAAGACAAGAGAAATGATTGTTGAAGCTTCAGTTTCTCCTAATAAAAAGCATATACTTGTATATTCAACAAGTGATAGTTTAGTTGCAAATGTTCATTTTCTAACAAGTAGTGGAAGCGAACAATATTCTGTTTCTATTCCGTCTTCAGAACTTTCCTTTGCTTGGAATTTCTTTGGAGAAGATACAGTATTGATTGATAGTTTCAATGAAGATTGGACATACAAAACATATGTAACTAATTTCAAGAAAAAAACACTAGAAGAAGTAAAGTTACCCCAACCGTTTGCTCAATGGTACTCGGAAAATTCCACTATATTTTTACAATGGGATGATTATTCTCCGCAGTTAAGCGCACCATTGGTGAAGTACAATTTGGAAACAAAAGAGGAAAGCGACCTTTATAAAGATGTTATTACATTTAAGGCCAACAAGAAGGTACTGCTGACCATTCATGAAGTTCCAGATGATAAAAATAGTGTAGTTTACTCTTTTCATGATTGGAAAGGAAAAGAACTACATACAATGAAGTTGCCAGTAATTAGTTCCTATTCTGACTGGATGATTCCTTCATTTGATTTAAATGAGAAAACTCATTCGATGATTACATTTCAACCTTATGAATCCTCACTTATTGATGAATATGAACAGCAATTTCAGTTAAGTTTATATAATTGGAAGACTGGTGAGAAGAGAGTTTTAAAGGATCAAATGGAGTCAGCTCCGCTT
Source organism: Bacillus sp. JJ722 (assembly GCF_036963345.1). Lineage (NCBI taxonomy): Bacteria > Bacillati > Bacillota > Bacilli > Caryophanales > Bacillaceae > Bacillus > Bacillus sp. JJ722. The sequence continues at coordinate 68,173 of NZ_JBALMO010000005.1, read as the reverse complement.
GTATTTTCACCAGAAGGTGACAAATGCTTATATGGTAATAAACTTGAACAAATAATAGAGTTTTAATTAGTTAAACCAATCTGGTTTTTACTTTGCTTATCACCTGCTTTAATGGTCTGATGGATTGATCTTAGTAGGATAAACATATTATGATAACAAAATTGACGACATAGTGGACAATGAATGGGAAGGGATTTTTTCAAAAAAATCTTATCCATCATTAGTGTATAGCTATGTTAGAGTTCATGTTACGAAAAAAATCTCTAGCAAATTGCTAGAGATTTTTTTCGTAACATGAAAGAGAGTTCTAGATGATTTTTAGTGTGCAAGTGGTACCCCATGATGAATGGCCGTCATAATTGCAAACCAGCCAAAGACAGCAGCAGTACCAAATGCAAAAATAATTCCTAGTGGATTTCTTTTTCTAAAAGAATTCAGTAATCCAATGATAGCTAAAATTGCCACAAGTCCGAAAATTGGAACTATTCCCACAGAAAATCCCCCTTTGTCTTTTTGCTTAAGTTATTCAGTAGCATTTACCTTTGCCAACTGAACCAAACATCTACTATAATTTAGTAAAATAGCATTCGTAGTAATTTTAATTCTTTTTTGTATGTTTGTCGAGGGTTAAAATTGACACTTATATGTCAAATGTGGGAAGTTATGTATATTATTACGAATTTAGAAATCATGAGAAAGAAGGTTATATAATGAAGTATTATCAATTACCGTTAGGACCTCTAGGGACAAATTGTTACATATTAGAAGATGGCAAGGGAGAATGCGTTATTTTTGATCCAGGCAGCGAAGGAGCTAAGTTGATTCAATTTATTAAAAATAAATCATTAAAGCCATTAGCTGTCTTGTTAACACATGCTCACTTCGATCATATAGGAGCAGTTGATGATGTTCGTGATGCTTTTGAAGTCCCAGTATATTTGCATAAAAGAGAAGAGAAATGGTTGGAAAGCGCAGCGTTAAATGGCTCAAGTGCATTTATGGGGAACTCAATTTCACAAAGACCAGCGGATATATTACTTACAAAAGAAGAAGTGCTTACATTTGGCAATTTTACATTTGAAGTTTTTGAAACTCCTGGCCATTCTCCTGGAAGTGTTTCTTACTACGTTCGTGATGAGGGATACTTATTTGCGGGAGATGTGTTGTTTCAAGGTAGCATAGGTCGTACCGATTTGAATGGAGGTAGCATGGAAGTATTAATGCAATCCATCCATCAAAAGCTGTTGCCTTTAGCAGATGATACAATTGTATTTCCTGGGCATGGTGGATTAACGACCATTCAAGATGAGCAGGATTATAATCCGTTTATAAATGGTTTCTAAGTTAAATAAGTTCACTAGAAAAACCTTCTCAATAGAGAAGGTTTTTCTAGGGGATATTCTACTTTTAAAAAATGGGAGGGATATAGGTAAGCTATTATTCAAAATATATTATATATTTAACAACGTGTCAATAGTGAATAACATTTTTTGGGAGGTAAAATGGAAAGAATTTTGAAATTATATATGGATCAACTAAAACAACCTCATATGACATATAGAGAATATATGGAATTCGTACTTTATCACCCCACTTCAGGTTATTATAATCGAAATCAAGAAAAAATAGGTGTACGTGGTGATTTTTATACAAGTAGTAATATTAGTGACGTATTTGGTAGCGTTCTTGGAAGATGGTTTCTCCATTTGTTTGCAACATATGATATCCCATTACATATTATTGAAATTGGAGCTGGGACTGGTCGAATCACACATGCAGTATTGTCATACATACAAACACAAAATGAACAGTTATATAAACAATTACAATACACAGTGATTGAACGGAGTACATTTCATTTACAAAAGCAAAGAGAAATATTAGAAAATTATGATCATATTACTTACATGCATGACTTAGACAATTTAGATGAGTTAAAAGGAATTGTTTTTTCTAATGAATTATTCGATGCTTTCCCTGTTCATGTCATTGAACAAAAGGAAGGTATGATATACGAGGTTATGGTAGCGATGAATGAGAATGATTTAGTGGAACGATATGTCATACTTCAAAATAAAGAAATAGAAAAATATTTAGAAACATATCGAATCGAGCTTATAGAGGGACAAAGAATAGAGATTCCTCTTCCAATGATGCAATATTATCATACTTTATGTAACAAAATTACTCGTGGTATTCTTGTTACCATTGATTATGGCTATACGAACGAACAGTGGAAAGAGAGCATTCATCGGAAAGGGAGTTTAAGGGGTTATTATCAGCATCATTTGCTTGATAACGTTTTGCAAAAACCAGGTGAAATGGATATTACCACCCATATCCACTGGGATACTTTACAATCTAAAGGCAACAAGCATCAAATGCAAACAGTATCGTTTCAAGCGCAAACGGATTTTTTAGTAGCTTGTGGCATATTAGAAGATTTAAGGAATTCAATAAGTACGGATCCCTTTTCTCCTGAACATAAACGTAATCGAGCTATTCGATCATTGATTCAACCTGGGGAAATTAGTTCTCATTTCCAAGTGTTGATCCAGATGAAGCATTTAGAAATGGATAGGAATGCATTGTTTCCGATTTCAAAGGTATAAAAAAATAAAACTTCGGTTTCACTAATGACATTGTGAAAACCGAAGTTTTTGGATAATTGCGTTTAATGTCCAGCTGCGCCGGGTACCATCATGAAAGTAGTCCAATATGTAAAACCTGCGAAGAAGACTGTTAAATATGCTCCGAACACATATATATACATACGTTCAGAAAGTTTTAAATAACTTAATAAGACAAAAAATCCTGTTTGAGCCAAGAATAGTAACGAAGTTTGATACATATCCCCTAAATAAAACATGACAGCAAAAATCCCTGTCCAAAATCCAAGAACTCTGTACATGCGTTCCATTACAAATCCCTCCTTTTGTCCCTATTATCTCCATTCTATTCCAATTATAGTTTAAAAAGGAAGAGTCTGTAAAGGAATCTTTGTTACTAGTTTGTGACAAGAGCTTTGTAACTACAAGTGTCACAACCTGAAAGAATATTATCTTGCTCAATTAATTCGATATTATCAAAAAGAGCGCTAAACATACCTTTTAAGAAAGCATTGTGCATGCTGCAAACTACTTGTGTTTGATTAGTAGCTACTTCTTTAAATGGACAATTGTAAATTTGGAAGTGAATTTTAGTCTGATCGTCACTTACATGAAATTCTGGATATAGACCAGCTAGAGTAGCAGAATTTTTTAAAATAGTCATTTTATCTTCAAAAGATAATTCTGAACTATTATTGAAACTTAAAGCAGCTTGTGATTCTACCAATTCTTTACCGAAAGCTTTACCAGTTGTGAATAATGCTTCTTTACCTGGTTCACCAAGCGTCATCATCGTTTCGATTGCGATTTTTGACAGCAATTGATAATCGCGATAAGGGAAATGTAATTGAATCACTTCATCTGATAAGCTATATAATCTACTTGGTCTCCCCCCTTTACCTGTTTTCTTCGTTTCTGAGGTTAACATATTAATATCTTCTAATTTGGATAAGTGCAAACGTGCAACATTAGGGTGGATATTAAAAGTATCAGCTATCTCTTGAACCGTTACTTCTTGGTGTCTTTTATTAATATGTTGATAAATATAGTACCTTGTTGGATCACTCAATACATTTGTAATTTTTAATGTCTGTTCCATCCTATTCACCTCGGACTTATAGTTAATACCATTGTAATACAGTTATTGATGCTTTGGAATGTCTAATATGAACTAACTACTCGAAATTGGTAAAGTTCACAAAGATGATAGATAAAATACCTATTTTTGACACGAGTGACCATAATTTATAGTAAAAATGACAGGTATATGTATTCGAATTTAATATATCAATCGATTCAGATCGAGTGTCGACGAAATTCGTATAACAAATGAACTATTTTTTTGAAAACAAAGGAGGATTTTGGAAAATGTTAGCGAATTTAGTTACATGATAAAACATATTGGAGGTGATTATTTGCAATCCATTGAAACAATAGCTGATCATATTTTAAAGCGCGCGGTTCAGTTAGGAGCATCTGATATCCACATTATTCCTCGTAAGCAACAGCCTTTCATTCAATTTCGTGTTGAAAATCGTATCATTCCTTTCCAAGTATTAGACAAAGAATTTACTGATCGCATCATTTCTCATTTTAAATTTCTTGCGTGTATGGATATCGGCGAAAAAAGGCGCCCACAAAGTGGAGCTATGACGTATTCAACAAAAAATGAAACCATCGGTCTTCGAGTATCCTCGCTTCCTGCAGCAGGTTCTGAAACCTTAGTGATTAGACTACTCCCAAAACAAAGTATTTTACCCCTCGATCAATTATCGTTATTTCCTTCAACATCAAACAAAATTTTAGCACTTCTACAACACTCTCATGGACTAATGATATTTACTGGGCCCACTGGCTCTGGTAAGACGACAACTTTATACTCTTTACTCCATTATGCAAAGAGCTTTATTAATCGACATATTATTACGTTAGAAGATCCAATAGAGAATGTTTCAGAAGAAGTTCTTCAAGTGCAAATTAATGAAAAAGCAGGCATGTCTTATTCGATAGGGCTTAAAGCGGCACTTCGACATGACCCCGATATTATAATGGTTGGTGAGATTCGTGATGCTGAAACGGCAAAAATAGCTGTGCGTGCAGCTCTTACTGGTCACTTAATCTTGAGCACAATGCATACTAGAGATGCTGCTGGAGCCATTTATCGTTTAATGGAATTCGGTGTTAGTTTAACAGAAATTAAGCAAACATTAATTGCTGTTACAGCGCAACGGTTATTAGAATTAAAGTGTCCGATTTGCCATAATGAATGCTCACCATACTGTAATTTTTCAAAAAGAAAGAAAAGAGCTAGTGTTTATGAGCTTCTACATGGAAGAGAACTGTCGAAAGTGTTATATGAAGGTGTGAAAGGAGAGAATCATGAGCATTCATTTCGACTTCTTAAAGATGAAATTCAAAAAGCAGTGGCACTTGGATTTGTACGCGAAGAAGAATTTGGTAGATGGGTATATCAAGAATAGATATAGGCGGTGGAAACGAAGTGAACAAGCTATTTTTCTATTTCGATTAGGTGAATTATTAAGTTCTGGTTATCATTTATCTGAAGCACTACGTTTTATTGAATCACAAGAAGCTGCAAAAAGAAGAGTATATATAAATGAAGCGATTGTGCGCTTAAAGGATGGACAATCATTACATGAAGTACTTTTATTTTTAGGTTTTCACCCGCAGCTCTTACAATTCGTTTATTATGCAGAATACTATGGTGATCTCCCACACGCGTTAATGGAAGGCGGACAGTTTTGGAGTAAACGAACTGAGGATCGTGACAAGCTTCTGAAAATGTTAATTTATCCTTTACTTCTTCTCGTATTAATTATTGTAATTGCCTTTTTACTTCAAGGCGTTTTACTTCCTAAATTTCAATCCCTCTTTGAGAGTATGAACATCGCTCCCTCTTTTTTCTTACAAAGTATCATCTTTATATCGAACCTTTCCCAATTTACTCCTTATTTTCTCATAGGTATTGTCGTTGTATTAGTTACTATCAAAAAACTGTGGCTAAATAAGTTAAGTCATCTGAAAAGGAAAAAATATTACCTTAAAATCCCTTTAATAGGTGTTTATATTCGTTTATTTGATACGTATTATTTCACGTATCAGCTTAGCGGATTGTTGGCTGGTGGTTTATCAATCAATGATTCTATACAGTTATTTGTTAAGCATAATCACCAACCCTTCTTCCAAAAGCTTAGTGAAGTGATCTTTCAAGAATTGAATGAAGGAAGAACCTTGGAGAGCATCTTCGAAGAATTACCTTATTTTGAACGCTATGTTAGTGATGTTATGGCAAATGGTCAAAAAAATGGCAAGTTAGATCAAGAATTGTACCACTATAGCCGCATTTTACTTCAAACGATCGAGGATAAGATGATTACGGTTATAAAAATCATTCAACCATTATTATTCGCAACAGTAGGAAGTATTGTAGTGGCCATTTATTTATCTGTTTTATTGCCGATGTTTTCGATTATTGAAGGGTTATGAGGGATTTGGACGTATGCATAATTCAGGAGTGATGTTATGAATCAGAAGGGATTCACATTGATTGAAATGTTAATTGTTTTATTAGTTATTTCTATATTGTTAATTATTACAGTCCCAAATATAGTCCAGCATCAGAAATCGATAAGAAATAAAGGATGTGAGGCATTTGTTAAGATGGTACAAGCGCAAGTGCAATCATACCAAATTGATGAGAATCAATTACCGACAAGTTTAGATGAGTTAAAATCTAAAGGTTATATAGAAACAACTTCTTGTCCAAATGGTAAGAGTTTAAGTTATGGATCGGATGGCAAGGTGAGTGTGAGTGAATAGTCTTTGTAGCGTTTTACATGAAGAAAAAGGATATTCTCTTGTTGAAATGTTAGTTGTTCTTTCGATTTTTTTGCTGCTCATTTCAGCCTCTATTACTACCATGCCAAAGTATCAAGGTAAGAAAGAGTTAGAAAACTTCTTACAGCAGTTTTCTAAGGACTTTCATTTTGCTCAAATGTATGCAATTAATCACCAAGCTTCTGTTTCTTTCACAATAGATCTCGCAAATAAACGTTATTATGCAGCGGTTGGGGTTGATGAAGTATTGCTCTCAAAAAAAATACCAAAAAACATACAATTTGTTAAAGGGAGCTTAATTATGCGTGTATATTTTACGCCTATTGGGAATGTAAAGAATTTTGGAAGCTGGGGATTTGAATCTAGAAATATTCGATACAATTTCACTGTCCTAATAGGAAGAGGTAGGCATTATTATCGTGAATTCTAAAGGGTATATTCTTCTGGATGTGTTAGGAGCGCTAAGCATAGTTTTATTTGTATGTATAGCATTGTTACCATTATTGTTTAAGATGGAAAACGATCGACAAGACTTGCGGGAAGAATTAGAAGCTCACCATATATTGTATGAGAATTTACAACGTTATACCTTACAACAAGAAATAGCCTCAGTCACTATGATAAAAGTTCACTCTGGTTCATTTAGAATGACCATCCAACCCTTTGAAATAAACGGATTGTATGTGAAGGGGTGTGTTTCCTATCAAGATAGTCGAGAAGAGCAAATCTCAATTTGTGATGTTGTTAAAGCAAGAGCGGGGATTTACACTGATTGAAATGCTTTTGTCATTAGTAACCTTTATCATTATGGCGACTCTTCTTTTGCAAATTGTATTAGTTGTTCAACCAGTTAGACCAACATCTAAGGTGTTAAATCATATGGAATGGGAAATTTTTTTAAATAATTTGAAAAGAGAAGTGAGAAGAGGAGATAATACGACTGTATCAGAGAAAAGGATGTATATTAGCAATAGCAATTCGATAACTACAATTGAACAATATGGCATTATGTTACGACGGCGTGTTGATTTCTCTGGTCACGAAGTAATGTTGCACAATGTGAAGAATTTTACGGTAAGCAAAATAGACCAAATGATTACAGTTCATGTGACTGATACGAGTGATAATGATTATGAAGCCATCTTATTAACTTATAATGAGTAGGAGTGAATATAGACGAGAAAAAAAGAAGCAGGATACGTATTATTTCCCGCGCTGATTGTGTTAACGCTAATTATCATGTTAATAGTAGTGAGTGTCGAAGCATTTGTGACTGAAAAACGATTTAATAAAGAGGTATCGAGTAAATTAATGACCGATCATTTGCTGTTTCTAGCAAAGAATGATGCGAAAGATTATCTTCATACTGACTTGAAACAAGGAGAGGATGGCATTTTATATTATGAAAATGGTGATGTATATTTTCGTATCGAAATGAAAACAAAGGAAGAGATGAAGGTATTGTTNNGTTATATGCTTCTAGTCGGAAAGGTGGTAAAGCGGAAGCCGCCTATATATTTAAAATGAAAGAAGGAAAAGTAAGTAAATGGTTTGAAATATAAATCATGAAAACGTGTTTGAAAGTATTCATTTTGGACCACACTATTAAGGGTGGTAAATGATGAAAACAAATGATTTTATTAAATATTTAACACAGGAATTTGTAACGTATGTTGATCAGCCGAAGGAAGAAAGAAAACGGTATCGTTCTGTTGAGAAAAGCAGAAAGCGTAATTATTCTAAATCACTGTTTGGTTGGATTCCTTTCGCGCTGATGATGATGTTAAGACGAAATAAAAGATAAGCCATATCTCTAAAAAATGAGATATGGCTTTTTTTACAGCATAAAAAAGTATAAAAATTCATGAGTTGTGTAGTCGACTACCTGGCGTGTGCCTTCTTTTTCAATTGAAGTAAATCAAGATTAAAAGGATTGATATCGGTTTTTCTTATTTTAAAGAGCAAGATCACTTAAATAAAACATTCCTCCATTAATGACAGATATATTGATATTTGGTTCATATTGTTGCTTTAGAGCTTCTTTTTCTAGTTCATAGCTTTCATCTTTATCTTCTACATCTTCATAGAAATGTTCTAAAAGGCTGACGTCATCCTCCCATTTAGCTAAGGCTCTTTCAGCCCATGTGTGGTCTTCGTTTTGTAATTGTAATCTGATATAGCGGTCTAATCGAGCGACTCCACTTTTGGGCATAATGATTGGTGAGAGCGTGAAGGAAAAGTCCGGGATTTTCGGTGTTAATGAGTACTGCAACATCTTGTCATGAAAATTCTCGACTATTCTGCCTGATAATAAATGTAATCCTAATGAATATAAAACATCTTTCTTTCGATCTGAAACAAATGATACTTTAATATTAGCTGATAGCCATGGGTGCAATGGAGTCTGCACATTTGTTTGATTAAGATTGTTTTCATACAGTCTTATGTAGCTAGCTAATTTCTTTGTAGAATGGAATATCTGATGCAATCGAGGTGAACCAAAATGCATAATTTCACCCTTGATCGTTTCGGGAACAGTGTTTGGATCAGTTATTAAAGTGAGTGTTGCAGGGTTTGGTACACCTCCTGTTTTTTCGAGATAATGCCAATAAAATGGTCGATTCATCAATGCTTTATCTAATTCAATCGTTAATTTCACCGTTATATATGAAGTGGTATTGTCTATAATTTCTCCTCCATTCGCGGTGAAATATTTAATAAGGAAATTATGAATGTCACGTTGCCGCACGTTTTTCACGCTCCTTTAAGTCTTCTGCTAATGAAATCATTGAAGACAAGTTCTCCATTTTGATTTTCATCTCGCCTTCACTTCTTGAACCACCGATTATATCTTCTATATATTCTTCTAGATTATTGATTTCTAATTTTGTTAAAATATCATCCAATTCACCGACTACTTTTTCAAATAGTTGAATTTTTTCATAGAGTAAGTTTAAGATATGTTCTTCAACCGTATTTTTAATAGCAAAATTAAAGATTACGACATCCTTTTCTTGTCCTAAGCGATGTACACGACCAATTCGTTGCTCTAATCGCATAGGATTCCATGGTAAGTCAAAGTTAATAATCGTATTACAAAATTGGAGGTTGATTCCTTCGCCACCAGCTTCGGTTGCAATTAATACTTGGGCATGGTTTTGAAAAAGTTCTCTCATCCAATCTTTCTTACCACGCTTGAAACCTCCACGAAATGGTACTGATGAAATTTCATGCTGTTTTAAAAACCATTGCAGGTACATTTGAGTAGCGCGATATTCAGTAAAAATGATTACTTTATCGTCACAAGCTTTAATAATTTCTAATGCTTTTTCCGCCTTTGAGTTTTTTGTGACGGCATCGATTTTTTCACCGATGGCTTTGATTCTTTCTTTGATCATTTCATTAGGTGATTCTTGCTTCTTAATCATGTTTTGAATGGTGTAATAGACAGCTTCACGGCTGCTACATGCTTCACGTTGTAATGTTAAAGTAGAAAAGCTGCTCGCCGTATTCTCTGATAATCGATATTTAGATACAGTTTCATATAGTTCTTTTTCTTCTTGAGTTACATCGATAAACACCGTTTCAACTTTTCGTTTCGTCCATTCAATACCTGTATCGTGGCGACGGTTACGAATCATAACGGCGTTTACCAATTCTTTTAGATGTTCATCATCATTGATTTGTCTACCTTTACCTTTATAGGTTTTGGAGAAGATAGAGGCATTTCCTAAATGGCCAGGTTTTAATAAAGAAACTAAGTGAAATATTTCATCTACTTTATTTTGTATAGGAGTTGCCGTTAATAGTAAGCAAAATTTCTTTTTTAAGTTTTGTACAAACTCATAGTTTTTTGTTTGATTATTTTTTAATTTATGAGCTTCGTCCACGATGATTAAATCGTATTGTTGGTTATAAATAATATCTTTATGAGGTGCGCGCTTTGCCGTGTCAATAGAAGATACAATTACATCACAAGATTCCCAAACATAGCTCTTTCTTTGCACAACTGCAGGAATGAAAAACTTACTGTTTAGTTCGTATGCCCATTGAGAAACGAGCGAAGCAGGGACTAATATAAGTACTTTATTTACTAATCCACGAATCATATATTCTTTTAAAATTAATCCAGCTTCAATGGTCTTTCCGAGACCTACTTCGTCTGCTAGAATGGCTTTTCCATTCATGTTTTCTACCACTTGTTTAGCCACCTCTAATTGATGTGGTAATGGCTTCAAATGGTGAAGGTGCTTTGGTGCTTGTAAGCCTTCGAAATCAGGAATTTGTAAGCTTTGCTCAGCTTCAAGAGCAAGTTTGTATAGTTCCCAACTAGTCCAAGGCCCATCATCCTCTAAACGCTGTAATAATCCCTCTTCCCAAACAGGATTCCAATTTATATTAATCTTCATTAGTTGCACCTCCGAGAACAGTAAAATCCGAACATTATCATCATAAAATAAGGTTAATATTAGTTTTATTAGAAAACCCAACAAAATTATTGCAATAATTTTGTACTTAATGGTAGGATGATAATAAGAATTACGAATAACTAAGGTTTTTCTATGACTTTGAATATAGCTTTTGAAGCAGCTAGTTTTTTTATTATCTTAGTATGACCATTTTAATGATTAATATAAGCGGATGAAGATAAGGGGAGAGACTGTATCTATTGCAGCGCCGAAGGAGCAAGCATATTTTTGTGAATCTCTCAGGCAAAAAGACTCTTATTGGACGCATCTCTGGAGAGAGTTCAATCGAACCACCAACGGGGACAGCCTACTTTGTAGGTAAACTCTCAGGTAACCGGACAGAGACAGCTCATTATTAAAGGGGCTGCTCTGTCTTTTTTTGTGCTTTGATGGAGGAGAACGAAATAATAATGCGGCGTAGTTTGAATAAATAAAATCATGGTTGTTGTAGGAGGTTGCAAATGAGTGAATTGAAAAGAACACCATTATTTGATGTGTATGGTGAATATGGTGCGAAGACGATTGATTTTGGTGGTTGGGATCTTCCAGTGCAGTTTTCAAGTATTAAGTTAGAACATGAAGCTGTAAGAACGAAGGCAGGTTTGTTTGATGTATCTCATATGGGTGAAATCGAGGTAACTGGTAAGGATAGTTTGTTATTTTTACAAACGATGGTGACGAATGATGTGACGAAAATACATGCTGGGAAGGCACAATATTCTGCACTTTGCTATGAAAATGGTGGCACTGTCGATGATATTATTATTTACCAAAAAGGTGAAAATCACTATTGGTTAGTAGTTAATGCAGCTAATACTGAAAAGGATTTTGAGTGGTTACAACAACATGCTTCAAACTTTGATGTGAAGTTGGAAAATCAATCATTACAATACGCTCAATTAGCGCTTCAAGGACCATTAGCAGAAGAAGTACTGCAGCAAATTACTGAAAATACTGATTTGAATGAAATTAAGTTTTTTCAATTTAAAGAAGGCGTGAAAGTAAGTGGAGTTGATGCACTTGTATCGAGAACGGGATATACAGGCGAAGATGGATTTGAAATCTATTGTAATAGTAATGATGCAATCAAACTATGGAGAAAGATTTTAGAACATGATGATGTATTACCCATTGGATTAGGTGCTAGGGATTCTTTGCGCTTTGAAGCTGGTTTACCTTTATACGGACAAGAATTAACAGCGAATATTACCCCTATTGAGGCTGGAATTGGCTTTGCTGTTAATACGAATAAAGAAGTTCATTTCTTTGGAAAAGATGTGCTGTCACAGCAAAAAGCAGAGGGCGCACCTCGGAAATTAGTAGGAATTGAAATGATTGATCGAGGGATACCTCGTCATGGTTATCCTGTTTATATAGATGGACAATTAATTGGGGAAGTTACGACAGGTACACAATCACCAACCTTAAAGAAAAATATTGGCTATGCGCTTATCAAAAGAGAGCTTGCAGAATTGGACCGAATAGTTGAAGTTGAAATTCGTTCGAAAAAAATACAAGCAAGAATCATTAAATCACCTTTTTATAAACGACCAAAAAAACAGTAAGGGGATGGCTGAAATATGTTGAAGCATCGTTATTTGCCAATGACGGAGAATGATCAAAAAGAAATGCTTGAAGCAATCGGAATTTCAAAGATTGATGAGTTATTCGAGGATATTCCAGAGAAAGTGCGTTTTCAAGGGGAATATAAAATTAAAACGGCTAAATCTGAATCATCATTAACGAAAGAATTAAGTCAATTAGCAGCTAAGAATAAAGATACGAAGAGCTACACTTCCTTTTTAGGAGCTGGTGTATATGATCATTACTCACCAATTATTGTCGATCATGTGTTATCTCGATCTGAATTCTATACAGCGTATACACCTTATCAACCGGAAATTTCGCAAGGGGAGCTCCAAGCGATTTTTGAATTTCAAACGATGATTTGTGAATTAACGGGCATGGATGTAGCGAATTCTTCCATGTACGATGGAGGGACAGCACTTGCTGAAGCAGCAACACTAAGTTGTGGAGCGACTCGCCGCAAGAAAATCCTTATTTCTCAAGCGGTGCACCCAGAATATAAAGATGTTATTCGTTCATATGCAAAAGGCCAATACATTGAAGTGATTGAAATTCCATATAAAGATGGAGTTACAGATTTAGAGGCTTTGAAGGGTGAAATGAGTGACGAAGTAGCGGGTGTCATTGTTCAATATCCAAATTTCTTTGGTCGAATTGAAGACTTGGCTACAATTGAGAAAATGGCTCATGAAATTAAAAGCATGTTTATTGTTTCGAGCAACCCTCTTGCATTAGGAGTGTTAACGCCTCCAGGAAAATTTGGTGCTGATATCGTAACGGGTGATGCGCAAGTATTCGGTATTCCAGCTGCATTTGGTGGACCGCACTGTGGATATTTTGCTGTAACAAATAAATTGATGCGTAAAGTGCCTGGTCGTTTAGTTGGGCAAACAGTGGATGAGAATGGAGTGCGTGGTTTTGTGTTAACATTGCAAGCACGTGAACAACATATTCGCCGTGAGAAGGCAACATCTAATATATGTTCAAATCAAGCATTAAATGCATTAGCTGCCTCTGTCGCTATGACGGCTTTAGGTAAAAAAGGTGTTCGTGAAATGGCAACTCAAAATATTCAAAAAGCACATTATGCGAAGAAGGTATTGCAAGCGAAAGGAGTTGAAGTGGTATTTGAAGGTCCATCATTTAACGAGTTCGTTATCAAATTACCACAATCATTTGAAGCTTGTAATAAGCAACTTTTGGAGCGAGGAATTATTGGTGGTTATCATCTAGGAAAAACGTATCCTGAATTGAAAGATCATATGTTAGTTGCTGTAACAGAATTACGAACTAAAGAAGAAATTGACTTATTTGCACAAGAGGTGGGGGAGAGCCATGAGTAAGCAAGATCAACCTTTAATTTTTGAAATGAGCGTAAAAGATCGCATCGGATATAGTTTACCCGACATGGATATTGACGCTATTGATGTTTCCAAGTTACTTCCAGCTGGCTTTGTCAGAGAACAGGAAGCTGAACTACCTGAGGTTTCTGAGTTAGACATTATGCGACATTATACAGCGTTATCTAAGCGCAATCATGGAGTAGATTCAGGTTTCTATCCTCTTGGTTCTTGTACGATGAAATACAATCCGAAAATTAATGAAGCTGTAGCTCGCTATAATGGTTTTGCGCATATTCATCCATTACAAGATGAAAGTACAGTTCAAGGTGCTTTAGAACTAATGTATGATTTACAAGAGTCTTTGAAAGAAATTACAGGTATGGATGAAGTTACACTTCAACCAGCGGCTGGTGCTCATGGTGAATGGACAGGATTAATGATGATTCGTGCCTTTCATGAGCACAATGGTGATACTGAACGTACAAAAGTAATTGTTCCTGATTCAGCTCACGGTACAAACCCAGCTTCAGCTTCAGTAGCCGGTTTTGAAACGATTACAGTAAAATCCGATGAGCAAGGTTTAGTAGATTTAGAAGACTTAAAGCGTGTAGTTGGAAGAGATACAGCAGCTTTAATGTTGACGAATCCAAATACATTAGGGCTGTTTGAAGAAAATATACTAGAAATGGCTGAAATTGTTCATAACGCTGGTGGAAAGCTGTATTATGATGGAGCGAACTTAAACGCGGTATTATCAAAAGCTCGACCTGGAGATATGGGCTTTGATGTGGTGCATTTAAATCTGCATAAAACATTTACTGGCCCACACGGTGGTGGTGGACCAGGTTCGGGACCGGTAGGTGTGAAGAAAGACTTAATACCATTCTTGCCAGCTCCACAAGTTGTCAAGCGAGGTGAGGAGTATGTATTAGAATATGAACGTCCTCTTTCCATTGGCCGTGTGAAGCCTTTCTATGGTAATTTCGGTATTAATGTTAGAGCGTACACATATATTCGATCAATGGGTCCAGATGGTTTGAAAGCTGTTACAGAGTTTGCCGTATTAAATGCTAACTATATGATGAGAAAGCTAGCACCATATTATGATTTGCCATATGATCGTCATTGTAAGCATGAATTTGTATTGAGTGGAAGACGTCAGAAGAAATTAGGTGTTCGCACATTGGATATAGCGAAGCGCTTGCTAGATTTTGGGTATCATCCACCAACCACTTACTTCCCGTTAAATGTTGAGGAATGCATCATGATTGAACCAACAGAGACGGAAAGTAAAGAAACGCTAGATGGATTCATCAATACGATGATTCAAATCGCGAAAGAAGCGGAAGAAACACCAGAAATTGTTCAAGAAGCACCACACACAACAGTTATTAAACGTCTAGATGAAACAATGGCAGCACGTAAGCCTATTTTAC
The DNA here is from genome assembly GCF_036963345.1 of Bacillus sp. JJ722. Classification (NCBI taxonomy): domain Bacteria; kingdom Bacillati; phylum Bacillota; class Bacilli; order Caryophanales; family Bacillaceae; genus Bacillus; species Bacillus sp. JJ722. The sequence continues at coordinate 52,871 of NZ_JBALMO010000005.1, read as the reverse complement.
GTTTTATAAAGCAGTAAATGATTATTAATAGATGGCCGTGTTAAATATTTTAATGTTGATTTGTAAATGAAAAATAGGGAGCTCCTTTATTGATGGAGTTCCCTATTTCTATCTAATCCCAATAGTTAAAGATAATCTCTCCAACGGTTTTGAGCTTCCAGAAAACAATTTCCTTTAATTCGGTACTATTTAACTCATTATTGTTTTGTATAATACTCTTCTTTGAACTGTTTATAAGAGTTACAGGATTGTTTAGCTCGCTCGTATTTAAAACCTTGTAAAAAGGATTAAACTGTTTATAAAGAATGGGTATATCTATGAATTCAATGTTTCCAAATTCAACTATAGAAGCAAAAGCAAGATTAGGATAATATTCATTAAGTAAGATATGAAATTGCTTATTAAAGAACTCAACATACACACTATAAAAATTCATTGGATATTCAGGCTCTTTAAATGCAATAATTTTCCCTCCGTTATGGATGGCAATAGTAATACATATTTGTTTAAATTGTTTCCCATTAACTTTTGTTTGGGGAGTGTCTACTGAATCGAAAAATCCAGTTACTCCATTTGGAAGTATCATCTTTTATTCACCACCAATTATATCTTCGACTATCGACAAATAAAAAACCAGTCAAAGTAATTGTTCGTTTGTTTTGTAGGTACACTATTTGAATCGGTCAATGCTTTGTTTCAGTTGAGGATGGAGACCGGAATTTAACCATCTGAATAAATCAATATGTGGAAAGTCAAAAAAACGTAAGGGATGTGTAAAAGTGATTAAAATCACTTTTACACATCCCTTTCTTGTACTATTAAAAGTAGAATTATTTTCTTTTAATTTTACCAGTCCATTGTTTAAAGCCTTTTTGTAGATGAAATAGCTCCCTATAGCCATTTTTATATAGCAATTGAGCAGCTCGTCCACTACGTAGACCACTTTGGCAGTATAAGTAAACAGGCTTGTCCGGACGAATTTCTTTTATTCGCGTTTTAAGCTGAGACATCGGAATGTTTCTCGCTCCTAGAATATGACCTGCTTCATATTCATTTGGTTCGCGTACGTCAATCAATTGTGCTTTACGATAGCCTTCAATAAATTCTTCTTGAGTTAACGTTTTTAAAATTCGACGTTGTGCCCACCACGTGTACACAGAATACACGATTACGGCAACTAAAAGTATAAGCAAGAAATACCACACAGTAAAAAAACTCCTCTCAAAACTAAAAAACAATCCAATCTTTAATTATTATAATATCCATATACCATAATATCAAAGGAATTTAACATAATCATGTAGGAAAAGCATTGTTTTTTAGTTGAAATGTTCAATTGTTTAATTTAGTATGTATATTGTTTGAAAAGATATTTGAAAGTTTGTTTGGTTGGTGGCAAATCCCGATACTAAACAATGTTAGGAATAAAATAAATTTATATAGAAGGTAGGCTTCACGATATGAACAAAGAAACGTGGGCATTTATTGATTCGGGCAATTGTTCGCCTAGCTATAATATGGCTATGGATGAAATGCTATTGAAATGGCATAGTGAAGGGGAAATACCACCAGTGATTCGCTTTTACGGTTGGAATCCAGCAACGCTTTCTATAGGCTACTTTCAAAAAGCTGAGAAAGAAATTGATTTACATAAGGTGAAAGAAGCGGGACTTGGTTTTGTGCGAAGGGCAACAGGTGGTCGTGCTGTGTTACATGAGCATGAGCTTACATACAGTGTAATTGTAAGCGAAGAGCATGAGCAAATGCCAAAAAATGTTACAGAAGCGTATCGAGTAATATCCGAAGGTATTTTAAAAGGGTTTTTAAATCTTGGTTTTGATGCATATTTTGCTGTTCCTAAAACGGAAGAAGATCGACAAAAATTAAAAGACCCTCGTTCAGCAATTTGCTTTGATGCTCCAAGCTGGTATGAACTAGTTGTTGAGGGGCGTAAGGTTGCAGGAAGTGCACAAACACGTCAAAAAGGTGTTATTTTACAACACGGCTCTATTTTGCTTGATTTAGATAGTGATAAATTGTTTGATTTATTTATTTTCCGAAACGAACGCTTGAAGGAAAGAATGTTCAAGAGCTTTCGAGATAAAGCGGTGGCTATCAACGAATTATCTGATCGAACAATTGGCATAGACGAAGCAAAAGTAGCCTTTAAAGAAGGTTTTGCGGAAGGACTTGAAGTTAATCTACAAGAATACCAATTATCTGAAGCTCAGCAAGAAGAAATTACAAAATTAGCTCAAGAAAAATATGAAAGTGATGCTTGGAATTTTTTGCGATAAACGGGTTCCGTTCATCGCTTTTTTATGTGTGATAATATTATTTTTCAATAGGAATGAACAGAAGATCTTGTATTTTTAAGGCTTCTTTTATTCGTGAAAAATGCAACTTCTGAAAAGGTGGGAAAAAAGATGAAAAATCGTATAAAATTCGTTTATTCTTCTTTTTTCTCTTTTATTTGAGCTTTTCTTAGTTTGACAAATTTATTATTTTGTTTTCTTGGACACAATATATAGATAGGTTGTGAAATTAAAACACAATATATTGAATAATATCTCTACATATGGTAAGTTAATGTTACTTTATAAAATCAACCTAACTAGGAAAAATATAAATGTAGTACGAATAAAGGAGAGATTGCTTATGTCTGTTGCGATTAAGCAAAGTAGCAAGAAAAGTATTGAAAGTCTAAACCAGGACATTAAATTGTTCCCGCAAGTTCATCCAATTACACCGGACATGAAAATCACGCATAAAGGCGTTTCACGTTTAGTTATGATTGATCGATATTCTTTTAAAGACACCGAGAAAATCACCTTATCAAATGGTGATTTTGTTGTGTTAACGATAAAAGAAGATCCTAAGTTTCCAGCTCGTGGCTTAGGACATATCGTAAGCATTGACTGGGAGAAGAAAAAAGCACAAGTATTGGTCGAAGATGAATTTCGTGGCTCTTTAGACAAACCAGAAGAAATTGAAACAGGCATTATTAATCGTTCTCTAGATATTATTGAGAAGCCCCTTGAAATTTTTTATGAACAAATTGCGAAAAGAAATGCGACAGGATTAGCTTCTGTTGAAACAACTGAAGAAAAGAAACAAGAATGGTTCGAGAAGTTCTATCAAGAGCTAGCTAACATGCACTTTGTACCAGCAGGAAGGGTATTATATGGTGCAGGATCACAAACAGATGTTACATATTTTAACTGTTATGTGATGCCATTCGTACCTGACTCTCGCGAAGGAATTTCAGATCACCGTAAGCAAGTAATGGAGATTATGAGTCGTGGTGGTGGTGTTGGAACGAACGGTTCAACATTACGCCCTCGCAACACACTTGCAAAAGGTGTAAATGGTAAATCTTCAGGTTCCGTTTCGTGGTTGGATGATATTGCAAAGCTTACACATCTTGTTGAGCAAGGTGGATCAAGACGTGGAGCACAAATGATCATGTTAGCGGATTGGCATCCTGACATTATTGAATTCATCATTTCTAAAATGCAAAACCCTCGTATTTTGCGTTTCTTGATGGAAAATACTAAAGACGAAAATATTAAAAAATATGCGAATGAGAAGCTTAAATTCGTTCCTTTAACTGAGTATGAAAGAGATATGTATCAAGGTATTCTTAATTATAAACAAATTCCTGGTCAAGGTGGTTTTACGGATCAAGTGATCAGTGAAGCGGAAGAAAAGCTTCAAACTGGTGGTCACTATAGCGTGCATAATCCAGAATTCCTTACAGGTGCTAATATCTCTGTCTGCTTGACGAAAGAATTTATGGAAGCTGTTGATCAAAATAAAGAGTATGAACTGCGCTTCCCACATGTTGAAAGTTATGATGAAGCTGAAATGAAAGAATATAATGAGGAATGGCATGAAGTAGGGGATGTCCGAGAGTGGGAAAAACGCGGACATAAAGTGCGAGTTTATCGTACAATCAAAGCGCAAGAGCTTTGGAACTTAATCAATATTTGTGCTACGTATTCGGCTGAGCCTGGTATTTTCTTTATAGATAATGCTAACGATATGACAAATGCAAAAGCATATGGTCAACAGGTGGTAGCTACGAATCCGTGTGGAGAACAACCACTTGCACCTTACTCTGTTTGTAACTTAGCAGCTATTAACTTAGCTCAAATGGCGGACAAAGAAAATAAAACAGTTAACTTTGAAAAGCTGAAACACACGGTTGAAGTAGGGATTCGTATGCAAGATAACGTAATCGATGCAACACCTTACTTCCTTGAAGAGAACAAGAAGCAAGCGCTTGGAGAACGTCGAGTTGGATTAGGCGTTATGGGACTACATGATTTACTTATTTATTGTGAATCTGAATATGGAACAGAAGAATCAAATAAACTTGTTGAACAAGTATTTGAAACGATTGCAACGACAGCTTATAAAGCATCTGTTGAATTAAGTAAAGAGAAAGGCAGCTTCCCGTTCTTACAAGGGAAAACAGAAGCTGAAACAAAACAACTTCGTTCGAATTTTGTACAAACGGGCTTTATGAGAAAAATGCCACAAGAAATCAAAGATGATATTCTACAATATGGTATTCGTAATTCACATTTATTAACGGTTGCTCCAACAGGAAGTACGGGTACGATGGTAGGTGTATCTACAGGACTTGAACCTTACTTCTCATTTACTTATTTTAGAAGTGGTCGTTTAGGTAAATTTATTGAAGTGAAAGCCGATATCGTGCAAGAATATTTAGATCGTCATCCAGAAGCGGATCCTAACAATTTACCGAGCTGGTTTATCTCAGCGATGGAATTAACCACTGAGGCACATGCTGATGTACAATGTATCATTCAACGCTGGATTGATAGTTCAATTTCTAAAACGGTAAATGCACCTAAAGGCTATACGGTAGAACAAGTAGAAAAAGTGTATGAGCGTCTATATAAAGGTGGTGCTAAAGGTGGCACTGTATATGTAGATGGTAGTCGTGATTCACAAGTATTGACGTTAAAAGCGGAAGAAAATCAATTTGAACAACAAGAACTACTTTTAGAAGAAGAGAAGAAAGTCGTACTAGTTGATACAATTAATGAACTTCGCTCTACTAAAGTTACGATTGGATCTGAGGTAGGCAATACATGTCCTGTTTGCCGAAAAGGTGAAGTACAGGAAATGGGCGGATGTAATACTTGTACGAATTGTGGTGCACAGTTGAAATGCGGTTTATAAGTAAATAAATTAAAGAGGGTAATCTGATGCTTTATTTTCAGGTTACCCTCTTATTTATGAGTTCCAAAATTTTTGCTGTGATTTTTGTGGATTTCAGTGAAAAATAATAAGGTCTAATTGAAATTTACAAAGAAGCTTGGTGACTACATTGAAACCTTTTATACCACAGTTAGTTTATATTGAACCACAAGCATTAGATTATCCTCTTGGGCGTGAGTTGAAAGAAAAATTCGAAAAAATGAATATAGAAATAAAAGAAACGACATCGCATAACCAAATAAGAAATTTACCTGGTGAGAATGATTTACAAAAATATCGAGTTGCTAAATCTACCCTTGTAGTAGGCGTTCGTCGCACGCTTAAATTTGATACATCAAAGCCTTCAGCAGAATATGCCATTCCTTTAGCGACAGGATGTATGGGGCATTGTCATTATTGCTACTTACAAACGACACTTGGAAGTAAGCCATATATTCGCACATACGTAAATATAGATGAGATTTTTGAACAAGCTGAGAAGTATATAGAGGAAAGAAAACCTGAAATTACACGCTTTGAAGCGGCGTGTACATCAGATATTGTTGGGATTGACCATTTAACACACTCCTTAAAGAAAGCTATTGAATTTTTTGGGAAAACAGAGTTAGGAAGACTGCGGTTTGTCACAAAGTTTCATCATGTTGATCATTTATTAGATGCTAAGCACAATGGTCATACACGTTTTCGTTTTAGCGTTAATTCACGGTATGTGATAAAAAATTTTGAACCTGGTACTTCTAGTTTCGATCACCGATTGGAAGCAGCAAAGAAAGTGGCTAATGCTGGATATCCTCTAGGTTTTATTGTTGCGCCAATTTACATGCATGACAATTGGCAAGAAGGATACTTTGAATTGTTTGAAAGGTTAGCTGAGGCATTGAAGGATGATAGGATTCCAGACTTATCATTTGAGCTCATTCAACATCGTTTCACAAAGCCTGCAAAAAAGATGATTGAAAAGCATTATCCGAAAACAAAGCTTGAATTGGATGAATCAAAGCGAAAGTATAAATGGGGTAGATATGGAATAGGTAAGTATGTTTACCCTACAGATGAAGCTCATGATTTAGAAGCAACCATCTCAAGCTATATTCATCATTTCTTCCCAAATGCTCAAATTGCTTATTTTACGTAAATGAAAATAATAAACGAGAACCATGAAAATCAGTAAATAACCAGTAATAATCTCATTCCTTCCTGCTTAAAGATGTATAAAGGCCGGAGACAGGAGGGAACAGCGATGAACATTGATGGTGTGTTTTCCGGAGGAGGCATGAAAGGTTATGCTTTAGTAGGAGCATATCAAGTTCTTGAGGAGAAAGGATTTACGTTCCAAAGAACGGCTGGTACAAGTGCTGGATCGATTATTGCTGCTTTTATAATAGCTGGTTATACAGGTGATGAAATAGAAAATATAATGATGGAAATGGATACAACAATATTATTGGATGAACGCATTGGTGGAAATATACCTTTTGCAAAGTGGTTGTTACTTTATTGGAAATTAGGGCTATATAAAGGTGATAAGTTAGAAGAATGGATCGCGGAGAAGTTAGCTGTGAAAGGGATTTATACTTTTGGGGATCTTCCTGTGAATACATTTCGTATTATTGCTTCTGACGTAACGAATGGCGTAATTATGGTTTTACCAGATGATCTAAATAAATATAATATTGATATCGCCACATTTCCGATTGCAAAAGCAGTTCGAATGAGCTGTAGTATTCCTTATTTCTTCGAGCCTGTAAGGATTAATAATAAAAAACCTTATACGTATATTGTGGATGGTGGAGTATTAAGTAATTTTCCAATGTGGCTGTTTGATAAGGAAAATGTAATGAAGACACGACCGGTTATTGGTGTGAAATTAAGTGATAACAAAGATGAGTTGCCACCAAGAAAGATTGACAATGCGATTGAAATGTTTGGTGCTTTGTTTGAAACGATGAAAGATGCTCATGATAATCGCTACATTTCAAGAAAACATGAGAAGAATATTATTTTTATCCCTACGAAGAATGTTTCTGCCACAGAGTTTGATTTGTCTGCGAAAAAGAAACAGGAGTTAATCCAACTTGGCCGTATGTCTGCGCAAGTTTTTTTGCGAAATTGGGCTTATTAACTGAATTTAAGACAAAAAAATCAGGCAGTGCTATGCCCGATTTTTCTTTTTGCCTTTTTTACCATCAATTACTGTTAGCTGAACATCTGATTTCTTACGAAGCTTTGGTTTTCTTTTCGAATGATTGAAAGAATAGGTAACTATATTAGAATCTTTTGTTTTAGCTGCTTTACGTTGTTGCTGATTTTTTTGAGATTGTTTAGCGGCTCTCTTATATGCTTTATGGCTAGTTGATTGGGTAGTTGATGCGCCTGTGAATTTCATGACAACTAAAATGATAATCGTTGTTACCACGGCAAATATTAGGAACCATCTAAGTGTACCGATTGGGTCACCAAATAATTTACTACCTAATCCTATTAACGCAAGCAAAATAAAACCTGTAACAACATAATAACTTGGACGTTTCATTAAGGCCACCTCCTTAAAAACATAAGAAAGAAGTATTGTTGGAGAATATAATGTGCAACTAATATATTATCTTAGAAAGCAGTAAATTTAGAAAAAAGTTCTCTTATTTCTACATTGTATGCTTTATTTGATAAAAAGCTGATATATTTTGTTTTACACTATACTTTCCTTTTGTAAACCTGTTTTATCTTCATTTTCTAATTCTAATAAACGATTGAAAGAATGAATGGCTACTTCTACCTGATCGTCGGTTGGTTTGTTAGTTGTTAACAATTGTAGCCAAAGTCCTGGATATCCTAAGAATCGTAAAATAGGAATATCGCGTACTTTATTTGTAATTTGTAACACTTCAAATGCAATTCCTAAAACGACAGGAATGAGTGCAATTCGATTTAGAACACGAACCCATAATGGATCGGTAGGAACAAGCATATAAACAAAGATCCCAACGATAATTGTAAACAAGATGAAACTACTTCCACATCGATAGTGAAGTCTAGACTGCGATTGTACGTTTTCAACAGTAAGCTCTAAATTATTTTCATATGCGTTTATTACTTTATGCTCTGCACCATGATATTGGAAAACCCTTTTTATTAATGGTGTTAGTGAAACGATGTAAATATACAAAAGTAATAGAATTAATTTAAAGACACTCTCTATTATTATTTGCCCAAAATCTGAAGAAAATACAGGTCTTGTCAATTCTGCAAGAAAAACAGGTACAAGAGTAAAGACAAATTTACCAAATAAGAAGGAAAGAACACCGATAGCTGCCACGCTTAAGAACATGCCAACCTTATATGAAGTTTTTTCTTCTTCAATCACTTCTTCTTGTTCTTCGGCTGGGTCGACATCAAATTTTTCTGTTGAGAAATTTAAATGTTTAGAGCCATTTGCACTTGCATCAATTATTGCTGCAATCCCTCTAAGAAATGGAATTTTCTTAACCGAAGTGAGAAAACGGTTCGGTGTTCGCGGAACATGAAAGTATTCAATTGAACCGTCTTTTCTTCTAATAGCAGTAACGGTATTTTTTTTACCTCCGAACATGACGCCTTCCACAACCGCCTGTCCGCCGTATACGGGTTTTTCTGACATTTCTACACCAACCTATGTTGTTTTATTTCACATTTAGCTATTACTTTGTTGTTTGCTATAGTGATCACTCATGCTCTTTAATTACGTTGAATAATCATGTGAGCTTAGTAAGCTGTTGGGCCTCTACATATATTCTACAAAAAAAATGAAGATGACTCCAGATAAATAGAAGCAACGAGAAAAAAATTTCGTTATTATTTTTCAGAGAAAAAATTTCCTGAGAATAGGACATACTAAATGTGGAGGTGTGTTAATGATGGAAAATGAACTACAAAATGGTAAGAAAAGCGATGCTGATTTAGATCAAAATCAACAAGAAAAGCAACTTTCTCAAACGGCAAACGTTGCTTTAACTGGGTTTATTGGTGGGTTATTTTGGAGTGCTTTAGGGCAGTTAGCATATTATTTTCATTTTACAGATATTGGTCCTAAAGTGATTTTTATGGGGTGGGTTTCTGACAAATGGGCTAAAGGTTTTTTAGGTACAGTTATAGCTCTTCTTCTTTATGGGCTTGTTTCAATACTTGTTGCTTTTTTATATTATGCTTTTTTACGCAAAGTGCGTAGTCTTTCTGCGACTATTTTATTTGGTGTTGCAATTTGGGCGATTGCACATTTTGTCTTTGTACCATTCTCCCCTGGTATGAAAGCGATAACAGATATGGATTTAAATACACTTGTAACAACGCTTTGCTTATATATTTTATATGGTGTATTTATTGGAGTAAGCGTTTCTTTCGATTACAGTGAAAGACTTCGTCAGGAAGAATTGGGGCAACTAGAGCAAGATGTTCAACCGTAACTCTGTTCATTCTTTTTCCAATCTACACAAAGTACTGTGACATCGGATAGAATATGATAAAATATTCTTACTGATTGAAAAAATTATAGGTTGGTATACTTAAAAATGAATGGATAGGAGCGGACTTGGACTATGGATAAATTACAAAGACTACGTGCTTCATTTGATCAATTACATATTGATGGCATGCTCATCACTAACCCTTATAACAGACGTTATATGACAGGATTTACAGGGACAGCAGGAGTCGCTTTGATTTCTAAAGCAAAAGCGTTGTTCATTACGGATTTCCGTTATATTGAGCAAGCTACGAGCCAATGTCCTGATTTTGAGATTGTAAAACATACGAAAGCTATTCATGAAGAAGTGGCGTATCAAGCAAAGCAGCTAGGCATTACGAAGCTAGGGTTTGAACAAGATGTCTTAACATACTCTTCATATGTAACATATGATAGAGCTTGTGAAGGAGAATTTGTACCGGTTTCTGGTGTAGTTGAGAAATTACGCTTGATAAAGACAAACTCAGAGATTAAGATATTAAAGGAAGCTGCGAAGATTGCAGATGCAGCTTTTCAACATATTATCGGATACATCCGTCCTGGCCTTACAGAACTGGAAGTTTCCAATGAATTAGAGTTCTTTATGAGAAAACAAGGAGCTACTTCTTCTTCATTCGATACAATCGTAGCTTCTGGCTACCGCTCAGCGCTTCCGCATGGTGTGGCTAGTGATAAAGTTATTGAAGTTGGAGATTTCGTAACGCTTGATTATGGAGCATATTACAATGGCTATGTATCTGATATCACTCGAACAGTAGCGGTAGGAAAACCTAGCGATGAATTAAAAAATATTTATAATATTGTTTTAGAAGCTCAATTACGAGGAATGGCTGGTATTAAACCAGGCATGACAGGTAAGGATGCAGATGCGTTAACACGTAACTTTATCGAGGAAAAAGGGTTTGGTCCTAACTTTGGTCACTCTACTGGACATGGTATTGGACTTGAAGTTCATGAAGGTCCAGGATTATCGATGAAGAGTGACATCGTTTTAGAGCCAGGAATGGCTGTTACGGTCGAACCTGGCATTTATGTTCCAGGTCTCGGTGGAGTTCGTATTGAAGATGATACGATTATAACGAATGAGGGAAATGAATCTCTAACACATTCAACGAAAGAACTTATCATTTTGTGATTTTTGGGAGGAAAAAAAATGATTTCTGTTAATGATTTTAAAACAGGATTAACAATTGAAGTAGATAATGCGATTTGGCAAGTTATTGACTTCCAACATGTTAAACCAGGTAAAGGTGCGGCGTTTGTTCGTTCTAAATTACGTAACCTACGTACTGGTGCAATCCAAGAAAAAACTTTCCGTGCTGGTGAAAAAGTTGCTAAAGCACGTATTGAAAACCGCAAAATGCAGTACTTATATGCAAGTGGTGATCAACACGTATTCATGGATAATGAAAGCTACGATCAAATCGAATTATCTGAAACTCAAATTGAGCGTGAATTAAAATTCTTAAAAGAAAACATGGAAGTATACATCATGATGTTCGGTACTGAAACAATCGGTGTTGAGCTTCCTAATACTGTAACGTTAGAAGTTACAGAAACTGAGCCTGGTATTAAAGGTGACACAGCTTCGGGTGGTACTAAACCTGCAACTGTTGAAACGGGTCTTATCGTTCAAGTACCATTCTTTGTTAACGAAGGGGATAAATTAATTATCAACACAACAGATGGTTCTTACGTATCTCGTGGATAATTAAAAATGAAAGAAGAGAGTGTTCAATTACTGAACGCTCTCTTTTTGTTATTACAAAGGAAAATATTCATACTTTTTTACTCCAGCACTCTGTTCTTAGTATCCTGCTTCCATCTCTCACATTTAAATTACTCCAAATAATTCTCCAAAAAGTTTATACCAAAAGTCATAAAGTGTACGAGCAACCCATACATTGTAATGGAATGATGCATTAGTCGAGAGGAGGCTTGTATGCAAACCGTATTATCGTTTCTTCCCAAAAAAATAGCACTTTTCTTTCAAGATATGCCTCCTAGTAAGTGGAATAACATTGAAGAAATACGTATTCGAATAAGGAGACCAGTAGAAATATCTTTAAAATCCACATATGAATTGTTACCTATCATCGTGACAGAAGAGGATGCTTCTCAACTTCTGAATAATATTACGAACTTCTCAATGTATACGATGGAGGAAGAGTTAAAGCGTGGATATATTACCATTCAAGGTGGACATCGAGTAGGGCTTGCTGGGAAAGTCATACTTGATGGAGGGAATGTTAAAGCAATCATTCACATTTCTTCCTTTAATATTCGAATTGCAAAAGAACAAGTAGGATGTGCAGAACATCTTATTCCTTATTTATATAGCAATGGTTGGCAGAATACAATGATTATCGGACCACCTCAAACCGGTAAAACAACACTTTTGCGAGATATCGCGCGAATTATATCTTCAGGAATACATGAACATAGAATCCCTGCTATGAAAGTGGGCGTGGTGGATGAGCGTTCCGAAATTTCCGGATGTGTAAACGGTGTACCACAACTACAGTTTGGCCCACGGATAGACGTTCTTGACGCCTGTCCAAAAGCAGAGGGAATGATGATGCTTATTCGATCCATGTCACCACAGGTCATTATTGCCGACGAGATTGGTAGAAGCGAAGATAGTGGTGCTGTTTTGGAAGCAATTAATGCAGGCATAAACCTAGTTATTACGGTTCATGGATTTTCTTATGAAGATGTTATAAGACGCCCTAACATACAAGAAATAATAAACTTACATGTATTTAAAAGATTTGTTGTATTAAGTAGAGATGAAATACATGATTTCTGTTATTCAATAATTGATGAAACTGGACAAAAGCTATTGAAGGAAAGAGGCGTAAAGCAATGGTAAAGCTCATTGGTGCCGCACTGATTTTAATAGCTTCTACATGGATTGGCTTCGAAATTTCCCGTCATTTAAGTCAACGCCCAAAACAATTAAGACTTTTTCGAACTGCACTTCAAGCTTTAGAAGCGGAGATTATGTATGGTCACGCACCTTTACAAGAAGCGGCCGTTCGTCTATCAAAGAGTTTACCAAAACCTATTAATATATTTTTCAGAACATTCGCAAAGCAATTGCAGCTTCAAGATACGAATGTAAAAACAGCTTGGGACACTAGTTTGGAAGAAACAAAAAAAGTATTGGCATTAAAACAAAATGAAATAGAGATTCTTCTGCAATTCGGCGAAACGCTAGGGCGGCATGATCGTTACCAACAGCAAAAGCAGATTGCGCTTACGATGACTCATTTAGAAAGGGAAGAGAGTGAAGCACTACAAGTTCAAAGTAAATACGAAAAAATGGTGAAAAGTCTAGGTTTCTTAACAGGTTTATTACTCATCATTTTACTAGTTTAACCAACATGTAGGAGGATACCAAATGGGAATTGAAGTGGGCTTAATATTTAAGATTGCTGGAGTTGGAATCGTCATTGCGTTTATCAATACATTATTAGAACAAATCAATAAAAAAGAATACTCACAATGGGTAACATTATTTGGATTTATCTATATCTTGTTCATGGTCGCTCAAATAATGGATCAATTATTCGAAAAAATTAAATCCGTTTTTTTGTTTCAGTAATAAAGAGGAGGGATGAGCAATCGAAATTATAAAAATAGTAGGTATTGCTTTACTAGCGACTTTTTTAGCAACCCTATTAAAAGAACAAAAGCCCAATTTTGCTTTTCTCCTCATCATCTTTGTTGGTTGCTCCATTTTTTTATTTCTTGTTAACCAAATTTATAGCATCATTCATATGCTTCAAGTATTAGCTAAGCAAGCAAATGTGAATATGATTTATTTAGAGACCATATTAAAAATTATCGGGATAGCTTATATTGCTGAATTTGCCTCGCAAATTACGAAGGATGCTGGTCAAGGAACGCTTGCTTCAAAAATTGAATTAGCGGGGAAAATCATTATTTTAGCTATGGCTATCCCAATCTTAACCGTCATGATTGAAACGATATTGAATTTAATTCCAACTTGATGAAAGTGGTAAGAAGAGGTGAAGAAATGAAGCAGTGGCTTTTTTTCGTAATGCTAGCAAGTATCATTCTCTGGATGCAACCACACGATGTACAAGCTTCACCGAATGTAAATATCAATCAAGATTCGATTGATAACCAAAATGAAAGTAGTAATCAAGAAATATTGAATGATGCAGTAAGTGAAGAGTCGGCACCAGGTAACGTTACGAAGGAATTAATAAATAGTAGTTTAGAGAAAGTAAATATTGATGAAATGAAACAATTCTGGGATCAAATCATGCATGAGTATGGTGGATTTCTACCTGAAGGGCAAAAAGGAAGTTTAATGGATTATATTAGCGGTGAGAAAGAATTTTCTATTAAAGGCTGGTCGCAAGGTTTTCTAAAATTTATCTTTCATGAATTAATTGCTAACGGTAAATTACTAGGAATGTTAATTCTATTAACCGTGTTTAGTATGTTTCTTCAATCTTTACAGAATGCATTTGAGAAAAGCTCTATAAGTAAAATAGCTTATAGCATCGTGTTTATGGTGCTTATCATTATTGCTTTAAATAGTTTTCATGTTGCTATCACCTATACAAAAGAAACCATTGAAATGATGATGTCGTTTTTCCTAGCATTAGTACCTCTTTTGTTAGCTTTAATTGCTGCTTCGGGAGGTCTAGTATCTGCAGCTTTTTTTCATCCTGTCCTTGTTTTTTTAATGAATACAAGTGGTTTACTAATAGGAAAAGTCGTTTTACCTCTATTATTTCTAGCTACTATTCTTAGCATTGTTAGTACATTAACCGAGCATTACAAAGTCACACAGCTAGCAGGCTTAATTAGAAATTTAAGCGTTGGATTGCTTGGAATATTTATGACTGTTTTTCTAGGGGTAATATCAGTTCAAGGTGCATCTTCTGCAGTAGCGGATGGGATTGCGATTCGAACAGCTAAATTCATAACAGGTAATTTTGTACCTGTTGTAGGTCGAATGTTTACAGATGCTGCTGATACCGTTATAAGTGCATCTGTTCTATTAAAGAATACTGTAGGGATAGCTGGTGTTGTCATTCTACTATTAATTACAATCTTTCCAGCTTTAAAAATATTAGTGATTGCTTTCATCTACAAACTAACAGCAGCAGTGTTACAACCGCTTGGTGGAGGCACAGTCATCCAATGTTTAGATATTATTAGCAAAAGTATGATGTATATATTTGCTGCACTTTCTATTGTATCAGTGATGTTCTTTTTAAGTATCACGATCATAATCGCAGCAGGGAATGTTACATTGATGGTCAGGTAGGTGAAGAATAAGTAATGAGTTTTCTTACTGACTGGATTACCAATATTATTATTTTTATACTTCTTGCCATTGTGATGGACATGCTTCTTCCAAGCTCTAGTATGCAGAAGTACGCAAAGATGGTTTTAGGTTTATTGTTAATAGCTGTATTAATCTCTCCTATATTTAAATTATTATCCACTAACTTTGAAGAATTATTAGCACAAGTTACCAATGAGGAGTATGTGGAAAAAGGAACAATGGAAAGTTTAATAGATCGCAAGAAAAATGAAATACAAGCCGTTAATGATGCATATATTTTAGAAGAAATGGCTGTCCAATTAAAGAAGACTGGAGAAGAGGAGTTGATTAATCGATATAATTATGAAATTCAAGATATTGAAGTGTCCTTGAAGACCCTTGAAAATCCGGAGCTGCCAAAAGATTTGGATTCCATTTCAGTCGTGCTTAAAGAGAAAGAAAGTAGTAACACAGCAATTGAAACTGTGCAAACAGTCAATATTGATACGGAAGAGAAACTACCAATACAGAATGATGAGACAAATGATATAAGAAAATTCCTTGGATTACAGTGGGGATTAGATGAAGAAAGAATCAATATTGTTTTTGAAAGGAGGGGCACTTAGCTTTGAAAGATAACAACCCGTTCATGAAATGGATTAAGAAAGTATTGAAGAAGGAGAAGCAGCCAAATGATGAAGAACAGACTAAAAAACCTTCATTATATTTGTACATGTTAGTGGTGCTTGTCTTAGGTGTCGTCTTCATGATGGGCAGCGAATTTTTAACGAAAAACAGTAAAACTACTTCCACTGAAACAGCTCTTCCTGTTTTTAAGGAAGAAGCTCAAGATGTGGAAACATTTGGACAGAAAAGTAGCAAGGCTGAAAAAACAATTGCTGACTATGAGCGAACTTTCGAAAACCAAATAAAAGAAGCGTTAGAAACAATTGCTGGTGTGAAAGACGTAACAGTAGTTGTAAATGTGGATGCAACAGAAAAAAAGATATATGAGAAAAACAGAGTAACACAGAAACAGATTACAGATGAGACAGATCGAGAGGGTGGAAAGCGCACTGTTGAAGATTCATCGACAGATGAACAAATTGTAATTGTAAGAAATGGAGAGAAAGAAGTACCAATCGTTCAAGTTACAGAGAAGCCAGTGGTTAGAGGTGTGCTAGTTGTAGCGAAAGGTGCTGATAACATTACGGTAAAGAAATGGATTGTTGAGGCTGTGACACGAGCATTGGATATACCTAGTCATCGAGTAGCGGTCATGCCTAAAAAATAAGGAGGAATAAAAATGTTATTGAAGAAACAAACCGTTTGGTTATTAACAATGCTGAGCTTAGTAGTAGTACTATCTGTTTATTACGTCACAACTCCAACCGAAAAAGAAAATAGTATGACGACGACCGTTGAAAAAGATAATCAAAAAGAAGGTACAAAAGAAACGACGAACAATCAAAATGAAAAACCATCGGTTGCTACAGATGATGAAAGTGGGTCAAAAGATGCAATAAAAGATTCAACAAATGACACTTCAAAAAATACATCAAAAGATAATTCAGAAGACACAATCAAAGAAGTTATACCAATTCAAGGCGATGAAACATTTCAAACACTTCGTTTAGAAATAACGGATGAACGAAGTAAACAAATTGAAGATCTTACAGAGATGGTAGGTAATACGGAATTGTCAGCGGAAGAGAGAGATAAAGCGAATGAAACTATAAAGGAAATTAGCAGTTTAACACAAAAAGAAGTCATGCTAGAAGGGTTAATCGCTCAAATGAACTATGATGCAGTATTAGTAAGAACGCAAGATCATAACGTACGTGTAACGATTAAAGCTGATAAACTATCCAAGTCAGCTGCTAATGATATTGTGAGGCTAGTGACAGGAGAAATGCCAACTGTGCAAGACGTAACAGTTGAGTTTCAACCGAAGCAATAAAAGTAATACTCTTGGTAGATATCAAGTTAAAAGGGACTATTCGAATTCTGAATAGTCCCTTTTTTACCTTTTTAAAGAAAGATGAGTATCGTGTAAAATGTGTTATGTAGATACTGAAACATGTTCATCTTGGTCATAGAGCATTACTAGATTTTGAATCGATTGATCAGCATCTTTTATGGATGAAATCAAATGTGAGTTTTGTGATGTTTGTAAAGTTGTTGTTGATGATAATTCTTGTAGTTGGGCGTTTGCCTCTTCGATAATGGAGGTGAAATCATCCATCGCATGATCGACTTTCTGGGTGGCTTCTTTGATTGTAACAATGAAAGAATGAGATTCAGAGAGCTGATTTTTAAGTTGAGAAACGTTTTCGACAATGGTTGAAAATCTTTGCTTTGATTCTAAAGCGAATGATGCATTCGATGTATTAGTTTTTGATGCAGATTGAATACTCTTGTTCGTTTCTTGGGTTTCTAAATTTATTGCATTTAAATTTTTTGAAACATGCTCTGCGGTTACGTGTGATATTTCAGCTAGTTTTCGCACTTCAGCTGCAACTACGGCGAAACCTTTTCCACTTTCCCCAGCCCTCGCTGCCTCAATGGATGCATTTAGTGCTAATAAATTTGTTTGTTGAGAGATATGTTGAATATCTTGAACATATGATACGGCTTCTTGAACTTCATTGGATAAACGATGCATTTTATTAGCTACTTGTTCAATTTGTATAGAGTAATTTTTCATTTCCTGTTCTAGTTGTTCCATATATGAATTACCCTCTGTTGCATCTGTTTCGGTCTGATTTGCGCTAGTTAGCAATTTATTGGATAAAACAGTATATTATTCGATCATTTCACGAGCTTTGAGTAAAGAGTCCCTTATATCTATTATTGTATCAGACTGGTGATTCATTCCAGCTGCTAGTTCTGTAATACTAGAAGACATTTCAATATTCGCTTCATGATGCTCAGCACTTTGAATGTGTACACTTGACATTAATTGTGAAATTATTGTAGTGTTCTTTTTTAGAACCACTTGATTTCTTTTTTGTTGAGCATACAAAAGGGCTGTTACTTTCTGAACGGAGTGAATGTCTTGGGAGAATTTTGAGGACATTGTCAATTGAAAATCTAATAAGATGCTTACTAATGTGTGTAATAGAAAAATTGTTACGTAATTTTGGAGTTCTAATCCAAGTTCGTCGTGATGAAGGAAAGTAAACAAGGTGAGCATAATCAATCCTAGTACAAATCCCATTCGTAATATTGTCTTGTTCATATAAATAGCGCAAGTTGCGATTACAAAGTATACTAAGAGTATAGCAGTAGGTGCGACACTATTTTCCATGATGATGAAAAGAATGATGGAGACTAGGATTGCAGCAATGTAAGGAATGAATGTAACCCCTTTCTTTTTGTAATGCATAAATGCAACAATGCCTACGCCTATAGTACCTCCGATACTGATGGAAAGGATGACCGCTAAATCTCTTTGCATAGCGATATCTACAAGGGTTGCAATGATTACAGAAACAAAAGTAGCGTTAACAACGAGACTGTTTTTACGATTTAAGTCTTTTAGCTTAATTTGCTCAAATTCAGTCAATAGATTCACACCTTTCTTAATAGTTTTACAATTAGTTATAGATATTTTATACTAATTTATGTATTTTTTGTAGTTATAGAAAAAACAAAAAATACTTTCTCAAAATTCTGAATTATAGTAAAAGGTAATACAGAGGGATAATGTGATTAAATGAGTATTTAGTGACATTTGAATTTTCACTAGGTAATATATTATCATGTTAGTATCTAGTCATAAATATAAAAATGGGGTGTCGGCAAATGTTAAAAGTACAAGAGATCAGAGAACTGGTAAGACTAGTTGATAATTCAACGATTCAAGAGTTTGTTTTTGAACAGGACGGAACAAAAATCGAAATGAAGAAATCAGGTGGAGCAGTAGTTGTCCCTCAAGTAGCTGTACAAGCTCCTGTTGTAGAAGCACCAAAAGCTCCTGAAGCATCAGCTGCAAAAGTTGAAGCTAAACCAGCTGTTGAAGCAGCACCAGTGACAGAAGCAGCTGTTCAAGATGAAAACTTACACAAAATCACATCACCAATGGTTGGTACATTCTATCAATCTCCATCTCCAGATGAAGGTCCGTATGTAAAAGTTGGATCAAAAGTATCAGACGATGACACTGTATGTATCGTTGAAGCTATGAAGCTTTTCAATGAAATTGCAGCAGAAGTTAAAGGAGAAATCGTTGAAATTCTTGTTAAAGATGGCCAACTAGTAGAATACGGTCAGCCATTATTCTTGGTAAAAGCTGAATAAGGAGCTGATAACGAATGATAAGAAAGCTATTGATAGCTAATAGAGGAGAAATCGCAGTACGTATTATTCGTGCTTGTAAAGAACTGGGGATTGAAACGGTTGCCGTTTACTCTGAGGGTGACCGTGAAGCATTGCATGTACAATTAGCTGATGAAGCATATTGTATCGGTCCAATCCTTTCAAAAGATAGTTATCTTAATACAGTGAATATTATTAGCACTGCAAAGAAAACAGGTGCAGATGCTATTCATCCTGGATACGGCTTTCTAGCAGAAAATGCAAGTTTTGCAGAGTTATGTAGGGAATGCAATATTACATGGGTTGGCCCATCACCAGAAGCTATTTCAAAAATGGGTACTAAAGACATTGCAAGAGATACAATGGAGGCTGCTGGAGTACCAATCGTTCCTGGATCGAAAGGTATTATTGAGAATATTGAACAAGGTAAAGAAGTTGCTGCTGGCATTGGCTATCCTGTTATTATTAAAGCGACAGCAGGTGGTGGCGGTAAAGGGATCCGTGTAGCTAGAACTGAAGAAGAACTTGTTAAAGGTATTAATATCACTCAGCAGGAAGCTGCAACAGCATTCGGTAATCCAGGGGTGTATTTAGAAAAATATATTGAAGATTTCCGCCATGTTGAAATTCAGGTTATGGCTGATAACTATGGGAATGCCATTCACCTAGGTGAAAGAGATTGTACAATTCAAAGAAGATTGCAAAAACTTATTGAAGAAACGCCATCTCCAGCATTAAATGACGAAATTCGTTCACAAATGGGAGATGCTGCAGTAAAAGCTGCTTTAGCTGTTGATTATTCTGGTGCAGGCACGGTAGAATTTATTTATGACTACAATCATAATAAATTTTATTTTATGGAGATGAATACACGAATTCAAGTAGAGCATCCTGTAACAGAGATGGTAACAGGCGTAGATTTAATTAAAGAACAAATTCGTGTTGCATCTGGAGAGAAACTTTGTTTAACTCAAGAAGAGGTAACTTTTAATGGATGGGCAATTGAGTGTCGTATTAATGCGGAAAATCCATCTAAGAATTTCATGCCTTCTGCTGGTAAGATTGAAATGTATCTTGCACCAGGTGGTTATGGAGTGCGTGTAGATTCTGCCGCATATCCTGGATATACAATTCCACCGTATTATGACAGTATGATTGCGAAATTGATAGTACATGGAAAAACACGTGAAGAAGCTATTGATCGTATGAAACGTGCATTGAGTGAGTTTGTTATTGAAGGTATCCACACAACTATACCGTTCCATTTGAAGTTGCTTCAGCATGAGAGTTTTGTATCAGGACAATTCAATACAAAGTTTCTTGAAAACCATGATGTAATGGGCTCTGAATAACAGAGATAAAGCTGGAGGTGTTTTTTAGTATGGCAGAACAAAACAATATGCTTGAAATGACACAAGAAAACAATGGTTTAGGTAAAGTAGAAATAGCACCTGAAGTTATTGAGGTAATTGCAGGAATTGCCGCTTCTGAAGTCGAGGGCATTGCACAAATGCGCGGAAACTTTGCTACTGGCGTAGTAGAAAGATTGGGTAAGAAGAATCATGGGAAAGGTGTTAAAGTCGAACTAACAGAAGATGGAATCAAAGTAGATATCTATTGTATGATCAAGTTCGGCATTTCGATTCCTAAGGTTGCTACAGAAGCCCAAGATAATATACGACAAGCAATCATTAATATGACAGCGATTGAAGCAGATGAAGTTAACATTCATGTTGTTGGTGTTGTATTTGAAACAACGAAGGCAGAAGCTGAAGTAGCACAAGAAATGTAATATTAATCTTAAAAGCCTAATTTTTTGTTACTGATAGATTTTGTCAGTACAACAAAAAAGTTAGGCTTTTTTGAATGCCATCATACTCCTACTATCTTGTTTTAGCAATCGTCATCGATCTATGCTGGTTTGGTAGAGGGTTGTTTTCTATTTTTTGCCATTTCAGGCAGAAAGGCTAAAGCTGAGTGATAGCTTAATGGGTAGTTTCATTTACTAATAACTGTCCAGTATATACTTTGTTCAGAATGTTTATACTGTGAATAGTTTTGTATAATGAATTAATGTTAATAAATATGATTTAGCTAGAATTTTACAAATATTCGATTCGATTCCTTAATATTATAGGAAACACTACCTTTCAATGTTCGTTTATGCTATAGTTTTTACTATAAAAAGCTACGAGCACGGGATCGTGTTTAAAGGAGTTACAAGTATGAAGCGCAGAACAGCACGTGAAAAGGCATTACAAGCCTTATTTCAAATTGATATATCAGATGCAGAAATTCAAGATGCAATAAATTTTGTTATTGAAGATCAAGGACAAGATGAATATTTAGATTTTCTTGTAAAAGGAACAATGGAAAATTTAAATAAAATAGATGAAATTATCACGAATAATCTTGAGAATTGGACAATTGCAAGATTAAGCAATATAGATCGTAATATTCTTCGTATTGCTACATTTGAGATGCTTAAATCTACTGAAGTTCCAGTAAATGTTGTTATGGATGAAGGCATTGAGATTGCTAAAGCATTTGGAGATGATCAATCTAGTAAGTTTGTTAATGCAGTACTTTCAAAAGTAAAACAGCATTTACACTTATAAAGCGGATTGAATAGTAAGTAGATTCCTTCATTCTTACTATTCAATAGTTAAATAAATCAGGTTCTTATCAACGTTTATAACTCATTTACACACTGTGAATTTTCACCTCTTAGAAATGAGAGCGAGTAGCGCTGGTTGGAGCGTGGTATAAAGAGATTTTATAGACAGAGAGGGAGAATGAATCATGTCAGCCATCATAATTGACGGGGTAGAAATTTCGGAAAAAGTACGTGAAGATATTGCGGAACAGGTTATTGAACTTAAAGAAAAAGGAGTTACACCTGGACTTGCAGTAATCTTAGTTGGGGATAATCAAGCTTCAAAAACGTATGTTGGCTCAAAAGAAAAAGCGTGTCAACAATTAGGAATGCACTCGGTTCTTATTACAATGCCAGAAACAGTTTCACAAGATGAGCTTTTGGAGGAAATTCATAAGCTTAATGAAGATGACAGTATTCACGGTATACTAGTACAATTACCATTACCAAAGCATATTGATGAAAATGCAGTAATTGAAACGATTAATCCATCAAAGGATGTAGATGGTTTTCACCCTTTAAATATCGGTAAAATGTTAGCGGGTCAAGATACATTTTATCCATGTACTCCTTATGGCGTAATGGTTATGTTAGAACATATTGGTTGTGACCCTGCTGGAAAACATGCTGTTGTTGTAGGAAGAAGTAATATTGTAGGAAAACCTGCTGGACAATTATTACTTAACAAGAATGCAACAGTTACATATTGTCATTCTAGAACTGAAAATATGGCTAAGTATACGAAAGATGCTGATATTCTTGTAGTTGCAGTTGGTAAACGAAATGTTATTACAAGCGAACATGTCAAACCAGGTGCAGTTGTTATTGATGTTGGTATGAACCGAGACGATCAAGGTAAATTATGTGGTGATGTAGCTTTTGATGAAGTAAAGGAAATTGCATCATACATTACTCCAGTACCAAAAGGAGTAGGACCAATGACAATTACGATGCTTATGTTTAACACAATCAAAGCAGCAAGAACAATTCATTCTCTTTAAAAAGAAATAGGTTTAATAAGTGTTAAAACTTAAAGAAAGCTGTCCAATTGTTTATAATAGCAAGAGGACAGTTTTTTTGATTTTAAAAAATTAGTTTGCGTGATGTTTAACCATACACCTGCCATGCTCGGGTCAGTAGGGGCTCCGTCTTGGAAATTCAAGAATGTCATCTCTTATGACTTCCTCATGGTTCCTTTTTAATTGATTGTAAAAAGGATGGTGACGGTTTTTCTATTCTCCCGATAAGTTGAAAAGGGGATTGATTATGACGATTGAACAATATGTAACAGTTACAGCTCTTACAAAATATATAAAACGAAAATTTGATTATGACCCTCATCTTCGTGATATCTATATTAAAGGTGAAATATCTAACTACAAGAGACATTCCAGCGGTCATATGTATTTCACTTTAAAAGACGAAAAAGCCCGAATATCTGCCGTTATGTTTTCATCGAGTAACGCATCACTAATGTTTGAACCTGAAAATGGAATGAAGGTATTAGTGAGAGGTGAGGTTTCTGTCTTCGAACAAAGCGGAAATTATCAAGTATACGTACGTGAAATGCATCCTGATGGTATTGGTGATTTATTTATTGCGTTTCAACAATTGAAGGAGAAATTGGAGAATGAAGGCTTGTTCTCACTTGAGCACAAGCAAGGCTTACCGAAGTACCCTTCAACTATAGGTGTAATAACATCACCAACAGGTGCAGCAGTTCGCGATATCATGACGACATTGAAGAGACGTTATCCTATGGGGAACGTTCTAATGATTCCAGCACTTGTTCAAGGACCTCAAGCTCCGGGTTCAATTGTGAAAGCGATTAAGCAAGCGAATACTAGAGATGATATTGATGTATTAATTGTCGGTCGAGGTGGTGGCTCAATTGAAGAACTATGGGCGTTTAACGATGAGAAAGTAGCACGTGCTATATATGATTCACAAATACCGATTATTTCAGCAGTTGGCCATGAAACAGATACAACGATTGCTGATTTTGTGGGTGATGTTCGAGCAGCAACCCCAACAGCAGCAGCTGAACTAGCAGTCCCTCATTACTTGGAATTGAAGAAGACACTAGCTGCATATGTATCGAAAATGACTACATTTGTAACGAATGAATTAAAGCAAAAAGAAGCAGCATTAACTCGTTTAGATAAATCTTATGCATTTCGTTATTCTGAAAAACTATATCAACAAAAGGTTGAACAGCTTGATTTTGCAGTGGAACAATTGCAGAAGGTAAGTCGACGATATTTTGATCAAAAACTTGATAAAGTTCAGCATTTACATCAAGTATTAAGAAGATATCATCCAAATGAAAAAATCGAAATGCATATGGACAAGATTATTAAGTATGAAAAACAATTAAATCGATTAATAAGAACAAATATACAATCCAAAGAACAGAAATTTGTAAGTGTAATGAGTAAGTTAAATGTTTTAAATCCGCTTAACATAATGGAGCGCGGTTATAGCATTGCATTTGATAGTCAACAAAATGTGATCAAAAGTAATCAGCAAGTTAAAATAGGTGATTCTATTTCAGTCGTTGTTAAGGACGGACAGTTACTTTGTGAAGTGAAAGATCGTAAGGAGAGTGAATTAAATGACTAAAGAAAAAAAAGATTTAACATTTGAAGAAGCAATGGAACAATTGGAGCATATAGTAGAACTATTAGAAGAAGGAGATGTCCCTCTAGAAGAAGCGATTAGTATTTATAAAAGAGGTATGGATCTATCAAAGGTATGTCATGGAAAACTACAAGTTGCACAAGAACAGCTTGTCCAAATTGTTGATGAGAATGGTGAATTAAAGCCATTTCAAATGAAAGAGGAGGAGTAAGACAAATGACCACTCTTTCTTTTCACAACTTTATGGAAGTACATAAAGGAATGGTTGAAACGGAATTAGTAAGACAAGTTGAAAGTTTGTCTGCGCCGCAAAAGCTAAAAGAGTCGATGATTTACTCATTACAAGCAGGTGGAAAAAGAATTCGACCTTTGTTAGTTTTTGCTGTTTTGGATGCTTTTAATAAATCTACAAAAATTGGACTTCAAGCTGCATGTAGTATTGAAATGATACATACATATTCTTTAATACATGATGACTTGCCAGCGATGGATGATGATGATATTCGTAGAGGAAAGGCAACTAATCATATTGTATTTGGTGAAGCTAATGCTATTCTTGCAGGTGATGCACTATTAACACATAGCTTTCATGTTATTGCACATATGGATGATCCTTCAGTGACCGCTGAACAGAAATTAGCAGTTATTAAAGAAATTTCTCTTTGTGCAGGTGCAGAAGGTATGGTTGGTGGGCAAACTGCCGACATGTTAGCCGAAGGGGAAAAAATAAGCTTAGAGCAGCTAGAGTATATTCATGAGCATAAAACGGGAAAGCTGTTAACATGTAGTGTGCTAGCAGGTGCCATTTTAGCAGGAGCGAATGAAGAGCAGAAAGCAGCGCTTACCTCATTCTCTCGTCATCTTGGATTAGCGTTTCAAATACGTGATGATATTCTCGACATTGAAGGTAATGAAGAGACGATTGGCAAACCAGTTGGTAGTGATATTTCAAATGATAAAAATACGTATCCTGCGTTGTTAACTTTGCAAGGAGCGAAAGAAAAGCTTGTTGAAGAAATTAATCAAGCCATTCACTCATTAAAAAGTTTGAACTTAAAAGATGAGCAATTAATGAGCATTACAAACTTAGTTGCAAGCCGAGATAATTAAGGATGCAGTCATCCTAGAAGGGTGCCTCATTTGTGATAGCGATTGATTTATGGTATATTGACGTAGAATAAAGTTTAAATAAGTAGTCTATTAACATGATTTTATGTTAATAATTGTGAATTTAATGTAATAGCCGAATAATAATAGTTAGGCCGTTATCACAAGCGTGTTAACGGTTTTTTTGAAAAAACCGGAAATGAATATAGAAAGTGAGTGATCCTATTGGATCTTCTATCAATAAAGGACCCTTCATTTTTAAAAAGTATGAATAAGCAACAATTAGAGGCTCTTAGCCAAGATATAAGAGATTTTCTTATTCAAAAGCTTTCTGTTACGGGAGGACATATTGGACCAAATCTTGGGGTTGTGGAGTTAACGATTGCTTTACATAAAGAATTTAACAGCCCAGTAGATAAGATTCTATGGGATGTTGGACATCAATCGTATGTTCATAAAATTCTTACTGGAAGAGCTGATCAGTTTGATACACTGAGACAATATAAAGGATTATGTGGTTTTCCTAAAATGATTGAAAGTGAACATGATGTTTGGGAAACAGGACATAGTTCTACGTCATTATCTGGCGCAATGGGAATGGCAATTGCTAGAGACTTGAAGAAAGAAAAAAGCCATATTATTCCTGTAATTGGTGATGGTGCTTTGACAGGTGGTATGGCTTTAGAAGCATTAAATCATATTGGTGCCGAGAAAAAAGATATGATTGTTGTATTAAACGATAATGAAATGTCGATTGCTCCTAATGTAGGTGCTTTGCATAATGTTCTTGGACATCTTCGCACAGCAGGTAAATATAACCGTGCGAAAGATGAATTAGAATATTTACTGAAAAAAATTCCAGCAGTTGGCGGTAAGTTAGCATCAACGGCGGAACGAGTGAAAGATAGTTTAAAGTATTTAGTGGTTTCAGGAATGTTTTTTGAAGAACTTGGATTTACGTATTTAGGACCAGTAGATGGACATAATTATGATGATCTAATTGAAAATATTCGTTATGCTAAAAAAACTTCAGGTCCAGTGTTATTACATGTATTAACGAAAAAAGGAAAAGGATATCATCCTGCTGAAGCGGATAAAGTAGGAACTTGGCATGGAACAGGTCCTTATAAGATTGAAACGGGAGCATTTGTAAAGTCGGTAACGAATGCGCCAGCGTGGAGTGCGCTAGTTAGTGAAACTGTACGTAAATTAGCTCGTGAGGATGAAAGAATTGTAGCTATCACACCAGCGATGCCTGTAGGGTCAAAACTTGAAGGATTTGCATCGGAATTTCCAGATCGTATGTTTGATGTAGGGATTGCTGAGCAGCACGCTGCAACGGTGGCAGCTGGACTAGCTACGCAGAAAATGAAGCCGTTTTTAGCGATTTATTCAACGTTTTTACAAAGAGCTTATGACCAAGTTGTACATGATATATGTCGACCTAATTTAAATGTTTTTATTGGTATTGATCGAGCTGGTTTAGTAGGTGCCGATGGTGAAACACATCAAGGTGTGTTTGATATTTCTTTTTTGAGAAATTTACCAAACATTGTATTAATGATGCCGAAAGATGAGAATGAAGGACAGCATATGGTAAATACAGCGATTAAATACGATGATGGTCCGATTGCAATGCGTTTCCCAAGAGGAAATGGATACGGTGTCCAAATGGATAAAGAGTTGAAAACCATTCCTATTGGTAGCTGGGAGGTATTGAAAGAAGGAAAAGATGCAACTATTTTGACTTTCGGTACAACAATTCCGATGGCGATGGAAGCGGCATCTACTCTTGAGAAGCAAGGCATATCTGTTAAGGTTATTAATGCTCGTTTTATTAAGCCGCTTGACGAAAGTATGCTACATGACTTGATGAAAACAAATACGCCGATTTTAACAATAGAAGAATCTATGTTAGAAGGTGGATTTGGTAGTGCAGTTTTAGAGTTTGCACATGATCATAACTACCATGGTGCTGTTGTTGACCGAATGGGTATCCCAGATCAATTTATTGAGCATGGTAATGTAGATAAATTATTGGAAGAAATATCTTTAACAAAAGAAGAAATTATAGCAACAATCAAAAAAATATCACCTCAAAAACAAAAAAGGGCTTAAGGTATGAAAATAAAAAAAGAACGAATTGACGTTCTACTAGTAGAACAAGGATTAGCAGAAACAAGAGAAAAAGCGAAAAGAGCAATAATGGCGGGGCTTGTGTATGCCAATGAAGAAAGATTAGATAAACCAGGTGAGAAGATACCGGTAGATAGTCAGCTAACTGTGAAAGGTAAAGTGATGCCATACGTTTCTAGGGGCGGATTAAAACTAGAAAAAGCAATAGCTGAGTTTAACCTTAATTTACAAGATCAGGTTATGCTTGATATCGGTTCTTCTACGGGTGGATTTACTGATTGTGGATTGCAAAATGGTGTTAAAATGTCTTATGCGTTGGATGTTGGTTACAATCAATTGGCGTGGAAACTTAGACAAGATGAGAGAGTAGTTGTAATGGAGCGAACTAATTTTCGCTATGTTACACCTGCTGATCTAGTGGGCGAGATGCCTAGTTTTGCAAGTATCGATGTATCGTTTATTTCACTTTCTTTAATATTACCTGTATTAAAAACTTTACTCGTTCCAAATAGTAATGTAGCGGCATTAATAAAGCCTCAATTTGAAGCGGGTAAAGATCAGGTTGGGAAGAAAGGGATTGTTCGTGAGCGAAAAATACACGAACAAGTGATTCATAAAATTATCGATCTTTCTTTACAATTAGGATACAATGTAATGAATTTAACGTATTCACCTATTACAGGGGGAGATGGAAATATTGAGTTTCTTATTCACCTTCATTGGGAAGGGGAAAAGGAACAAGGTGATAACCGTCTAGCTATTACCCCTGAAGAGGTGGTATCCGATGCTCATAATCAGCTAAAAAAAGCTAAAACAGATGAATAATTTTTGTATAATTTTATCTTTGTTCAATATGGTAGTGAAATAATAAGAAACAATGAATAATGATTGAATACATTCCTAAGATAGTACCAGAAACGACCAGATCTCTATCGTGACGAGTATCTGGTCGTTTACATTTTAGGTTGAAAGTGAAAATAAAACTTCAAAATATTGGATGTAAACATCGAAATGAATGTATCATGAAATGTCAATTATACATTAAGAGTTCATTTTTATGCATTTTTTAGCATGTAATTATATACAAGAAATGCAAAATGGTCTATGATTTGAATAGAGTGAAATAGTTTATTTATTTCAATAAATAACGGAAAGTGCTAACGTGAATGAGGTGTAATATGAATAAAGGTCAACGTCATATTAAGATACGAGAAATTATAGCTAACAATGATATAGAAACACAAGACGAGCTTGTAGATGAATTAAAGAATGCAGGTTTTAATGTTACACAAGCAACGATTTCAAGAGATATTAAAGAATTGCATTTAGTTAAAGTACCACTATTAGATGGAAAGTATAAATATAGTTTGCCAGCAGATCAAAGATTTAATCCGCTACAAAAATTAAAAAGGGCATTGATGGATGCGTTTATTCGTATCGATTCGACTAGTCATTTACTAGTTATGAAAACATTGCCTGGGAATGCTCATGCTATAGGAGCTTTAATTGATAATTTAGATTGGGAAGAAATTCTTGGAACAATCTGTGGTGATGATACAATTCTAATCATTTGTAGAACGCCTGAAGAGACAGATAAATTAACGAAACGTTTTCTAGATATGTTATAAAGGAAAAAGGTGATCGACAATGCTAGTTGAGCTTTCAATCAAAAATTTCGCGATCATTGAAGAATTAAACCTTTCTTTTACCAATGGTTTAACCGTACTTACAGGGGAAACAGGTGCAGGAAAAAGTATTATCATTGACGCAATTACTTTAATAGCTGGAGGAAGAGGGTCTTCCGAATTTGTCCGGCATGGAGAAGCTAAAGCGGAGCTAGAAGGAATGTTTCTTATTCCGAGTGATGATGACCATCCTATTTATGAAAAGGCTTTAGAATTTGGTATTGAAGTTTGTGAAGGTGCAGTTATTTTAAGAAGAGATATTTCACAAAATGGGAAAAGTATTTGTCGCATAAATGGGAAGATGGTAACAATTAGTGCTCTTAAAGAAATTGGTGGAACGTTAATTGATGTGCATGGGCAGCATGAACATCAAGAATTAATGGATCATCATTTTCACCTACCACTATTAGATCAGTTTGGTGGAGAAGAGATCAGTAAAGCATATCAACGCTACGAACAAATATATGAACAATACATTAATGTACAAAAACAATTTAACAGTTTAAATCAAGATGAGCGAGAGACGGTTCATCGATTAGACTTTCTCACTTTTCAGCATAATGAAATTCAAAAGGCGAATCTTATCTTAAATGAAGATGAAAACCTGACAGAAGAGAAGAAAAAAATCAATAACTTCGAGAAAATCTATGAAGGGTTACAATCAGCATATCAAGCGCTAAGAGGAGATCAAACAGCTTTAGATTGGCTGTCAGTTGCTATGAATAATGTGAATGATCTAGCTGATTTAGATGATGATGTGAAGGAAATTTCAGATACAATCTCAAATAGTTATTATTTACTTGAAGAGACTTCGTTATCTATCCGAAATGCCTTTGAAATGTTAGAGTATGATCCTGAACGATTGAATACGATAGAGAGTCGATTAAATGAAATTAATGGCTTAAAACGTAAGTATGGTAAAACAGTCGAAGAAATATTGGAATATTATGCTGAGATAGAAGCGGAAATTGAGACGCTTCAAAATAGAGAAACGCATTTAGTCAAGCTGGAAAAAGAATTAGAGTCATTAAAAGCTGATTTGCTTGTGGAAGGTATAAATCTTTCGGAAGTCCGTGAAAAGTATGCAGAATTATTAACGACTAACATACTACAAGAACTGAAAGAATTATACATGGAAAAGACTATTTTTGAAATAATGTTCCTCAAGAAGCCTTCATTGTCTGACGAATTAAATTCTCCTGAAATAACTCGCAGTGGATTGGATGAAGTGGAATTCTATATTAGTACGAATCCAGGTGAGCCATTAAAACCATTAGCTAGAACAGCTTCTGGTGGTGAACTATCTCGAATCATGCTTGCTCTTAAGAATATTTTCTCAAAGCATAGTGGAATTACGAGTATCATCTTTGATGAAGTTGATACAGGTGTAAGTGGCCGAGTGGCTCAATCGATTGCTGAAAAAATTTACAAAGTCTCAGTGGATTCTCAAGTTCTTTGTATTTCCCACCTACCTCAAGTAGCGGCAATGGCTGACACGCATCTGTTTATTCAAAAAGAAATAAAAGATGGTCGCACAAAAACGAGTGTTCAGCCACTAGCCTTTGATGATAAAGTGAAAGAAATCGCACGCATGATTTCTGGTGTAGAAATTACAAACGTAACTAAAAAGCATGCAGAAGAATTATTAGAGCAAGGTGATAAAGTTAAACAGGTATAAAGTTTTATGAAGTAATACCAACAATTACCTTCTGCATTTTAATTAAAAATAAGGTTTTTCTTTAAAAAGCAAAGCTATCCGATATTGGATAGCTTTATTTTGTTTCCATTGTTATAAATGAGCGGTTGAAAGGCAACATTAAAAATGTAGCCATAAAGAGAGTGGATTTGAAACGAGGAGAGTGAAGGGATTTGAAGGTAATTACTGTAAAACGTATTATAGGCGCAATTCTCCTTGTTTCGTTAATTAGTATTGGTTTTTACAAGCCAGTTGTTTCATTTTTTACAATTCCGAAGAAAATTACCCTTTTTGAAGGTCAAACATATGAAATTTCCAAATCGTTACCTGTTACTGCCTCCATTTCTAATGATGAGTCGGTTTCACTTAAAGAAACAATGGATTCAATTACAATAGATGGTCAACATTCAGGGACAAATCAGCTATTGTTGGATATAGCGGGATTTCCGTTGAAGAAAGTAGACGTAGAAATTATTGATGATTTTAAAGTGGTGCCAGGTGGTCAATCGATTGGTGTTAAGTTAAATACAGTAGGAGTGCTCGTAGTAGGACATCATTTAATTCAAACAGACACTGGCAAGAACTCACCTGGTGAATTAGCGGGTGTTAAAGTAGGAGATATTATTACAGAAATCAACGGTAATAGTATAAAAAAAATGGCGGATGTCTCCCAATATGTTCAACAAGCAGGTGAAGAACATAAGCCATTAGATTTACAAATACGCCGTGAAAATAAAACGATTACAACCAAGCTTACTCCATTAAAAGACAAGACAGAACAAATTTATAAGCTTGGATTATATATTCGAGATTCTGCTGCAGGAATCGGCACGATGACATTTTTTCATCCAGAAAGTAAGAAATATGGTGCTTTAGGTCATGTCATTTCAGATGCGGATACAAGAAAGCCTATAGTAGTTAAAGATGGGCAGGTGGTTTCTTCCACTGTAACTTCAATTGAAAAAGGAAGTAATGGTGATCCAGGTGAGAAATTAGCTCGATTCTCAACCAGTAAGGAAATCATCGGAAATATTAAAAGGAATAGCCCGTTCGGAATCTTTGGTTCATTGAAAAAACAAGTGCCAAATGGCAATATGGATGAAGCAATTCCAATTACTCTTTCGCATCAAGTAAAAGAAGGGCCGGCAGAAATATTAACTGTCGTAAATGGTACGAAAGTTGAAAAGTTTGACATTGAGATTGTAAGTACTATTCCTCAGAAGTTTCCAGCCATTAAAGGTATGGTATTAAAAGTCACTGATCCAGATTTATTAAAGAAAACAGGCGGTATTGTTCAAGGGATGAGTGGTAGTCCAATTATTCAGGATGGTAAACTAATTGGTGCAGTAACTCATGTGTTCGTTAATGACCCGACGAGTGGCTATGGTGTTCATATAGAATGGATGCTGCATGAAGCGGGTATAAATATTTATAAAAAATCCGAAGAGCGTATGAAAGCAAGTTAACAGGGCTGATTTCAGCCTTGTTTTTTTATCATTGAAAAAGGGTTACTAAATATCATTCAAGAAGAAGCCTTAAGTATGGTACAATGTTAAATTATAGCAATAATAAAATACGATGTAGAAGAAATTGCGAAATTCGTCGGATAATGAAGTAAAACAAAGAAAAATAATAAAAAAGCCGTGTTTTCCAATATTTTCAGAAAATGAAAAGGATTTTAAGTGCTACTGTCGAAATTTTCATATTACGATCTTTAAAAGAACTGTTATTGTAAATGAGGAGGAAATCGAAGGTGAAGAAAGTCAAAGTATGTATTGTAGATGATAATAGAGAACTGGTTCGTCTTTTGGACGATTATATTTCTAACCAAGATGACATGGAAGTCATTGGTGTAGCATATAATGGGCAGGAATGCTTAAATATGCTACAAAGTACAAACCCGGATGTTTTGCTACTTGATATTATTATGCCGCATATTGACGGACTTGCTGTGTTGGAGAAAGTAAGAGATAATGGGCAGATTAATTTGCCGAATGTCATTATGTTGACGGCATTTGGGCAAGAAGATGTAACGAAGAAAGCTGTAGAGCTTGGTGCAAGCTATTTTATTCTTAAACCGTTTGATATGGAGTACCTTGGGGAGAAAATACGTCAAGTAAGTGGAAAGATTTCTTCTACGAATAGTGTGAAATCTCCGTTAAGCAACAACTATCGCAGTTCCTATGAACAAAATAAGCCAAGAAATTTAGATGCAAGCATTACAACGATTATTCATGAAATTGGCGTACCTGCCCATATTAAAGGCTATCTGTATTTAAGAGAAGCGATTTCTATGGTTTATAACGATATTGAATTATTGGGTTCAATTACGAAAGTACTATATCCTGATATTGCAAAGAAATATAAAACAACAGCTAGTCGCGTAGAGCGCGCTATTCGCCATGCCATTGAGGTAGCATGGAGTCGTGGCAATATCGATTCGATTTCCTCTCTTTTCGGTTATACTGTTTCAATGTCGAAAGCAAAGCCAACGAATTCGGAGTTCATCGCGATGGTTGCTGACAAACTTCGCTTAGAACATAAAGCTTCTTGAAAAAGTTAGGATCGTTTTCTGTCGTTATTAAGTTAGTATGTAAGTAAAAGCTCGTTTGTTTTGTAAAATGAAGGGAGTTATCCTTGATTAATGCGGGACGTATTAATTTAGGATAGCTTTTTTTGTTGTATAATTAACGAATCTGAAAATGGCTGAGGGAATAAATGTTAGTGTAATACATATAATTGAAACATCAATGTGGAATCTCATCCTTTCATCGTTCATCTTATAAGCAGTGTGAAATCCTTTGGAGTAAAACTGCTTATTTAAGTTGAACTTTTTTGATGGAGTAAGGGATTTTATGAAATATATCCTTTTTGTGACTATAAATATAAATTTTTTGAATAGTTTATTAAATAACGTTGAAACATGGGTATGAAGTCTGACAAAATAGTAAGTGATGAAGCTTACATAATAAAAAAGACTCAAATTGAAGGAGGAATGTTCATGATCACAACGCAAATTTTTGCCCATCGAGGTTCGGCGGGTACTCATCCTGAAAATACAATGATTTCTTTCTTAGAAGCTGAAAGAGTAGGTGCTGATGGAATTGAGTTAGATGTGCAGCTATCTAAAGATGGTGAAATTGTTGTTATACATGATGAACAACTTGATCGAACTACAAATGGAAAAGGTAATGTAAAAGATCACACTTTGCTTGAATTAAAGTCCTTAGATGCGAGTTATAAGTTCCCTCAACAAAACTCTTCTGTACAAATACCTACCTTAGAAGAAGTATTTAACATGCTATTGAATAATTCAATGATTCTAAACATTGAGCTGAAGAACAGTGTTTTTATGTATCCAGGACTTGAAGAAAAAGTAATAGCTTTAATCAATCAGTATGAGTTGCAAAATCGAATTATTCTATCTTCATTTAATCACTATAGTTTGGTGTATTGTTATCGTCTTGCACCTGATATTGAAACAGCGCCTCTTTATCGTGATGGTTTGTATATGCCATGGGTTTATGCGAAAGCCATTCATGCTCAAGCGATCCACCCTAGTATTAAAGCGGCTCCGAATGAAATAATAAAAGACTCTATGTCCGCTAATATTGCAGTTAGACCATACACTATTAATAGTGAAGAGTTAATGCGTTCATTATTTAGAATTAATTGCTCTGCTATTTTTACGGATTATCCTGAAAAAGCTATTCGTTTGAAAAATAAAGAAAATAGTTCAAATAGACCGATGTAGTGTAAAAAAGTAAAAAAGGGATAGGTATATGGGATGAGAAAACTTAATAATTGTTCGATTAAATTGAAGCTACTTGTTACAATTTTGGCAGTTACTTTGTTTCCGCTGATGATTTCAGGATTTCTAGCTTATAAAATATCTTATAATGCTATTTATAATGAAACAAAGCATGATTTAGCCTATATTGTCGATTTAGAAAGAGATTTACTTGCTCAATATTTACAAGATGATCATATTACACCTGAAGAAGATGAGAGTATAAAGAAAGAACTGAAAAATTTAAAAGAAAAGCTATATGAACGTAATAATCAAGAAGGATACGGATACATTATGAAGCAAGATGGAACAATGGTGTATCATCCTGATTTGAAAACGGTAGGAGACAATTTATCTGATCAACAATTTGCGAAAGAAATGATTCAGAAGAAACATGGATACACGGAGTATGATTGGGAAGGAAAAACAAAAATAGCCGTTTATCAAGAGCTTCCTAACGGCTGGATCTACGCTACTTCAACATATTTGGATGACATGATGGAAATGGTAAGCCCTATTAAAAAATATGTATTTATCTTAAGTGTTATCGGCTCAATTGTAGCATTAGGAGTAGGGGCATTTATTGTATCACGCATTACAAAGCCTTTGTTGAATGTTGTAGCAGCAATGGAAAAAGCTGAAAATGGGGATTTAATGAGGCAAGTTCCAGTCTATTCTCAAGATGAGATTGGTCAAATATCCATCATGTATAATAAGATGATGAATCGTTTGAAATTGATCCTGTTGAGCATTCAAGAGGCTTCACAACAAGTAGCCGCATCTTCTCAAGAATTGACGGCAAGTGCTGATGAAAATACAAGAGCTTCAGAGCAAATTGCGAGAGCAGCAGAGGAAATATCTCGAGGATCCCAAGAACAAGTAGAAAAAGTATCAAATGTAGTAGATTCTATACATTCCATTTCGGAGTCCATTGAACAAACGGTTGAAAATGTTAATAAGGTAAATGAAGATTCTTTAATCGCGAATAACTATTCACAAGAAGGGGTACATAATCTTCATAAAGTAGTAGATGAGATGAATGATATTGTCGTGAAAGTAAGAAAGACAGAAACAGTCATTCGTGAGCTCGGAAAGCAATCTGTATCTATTATGGGAATTATCACTACAATTAGAGATATTAGTGAGCAAACGAATTTATTGGCATTAAATGCAGCAATAGAAGCAGCAAGAGCTGGTGAGCAAGGAAGAAGCTTTGCTGTTGTAGCGGATGAAGTAAGAAAGCTTGCTGAACAATCAGGGAAGTCAGCTCAAGACATAGCTAGTCTAATATTAACGATTAATGATGAAATTACTCAAGCAACGGCTATGATGGAAGAAAGCAGTCAAGCTGTTTCAGATGGTGAGGTTGTCGTGTTAAGTGCGAGCGAATCCTTTAAAAAGATTGAAAACGCTGTTAGTGATGTGAGTAATGAAATGAACAGCCTAAAGGATGCAATTATTCATATTCAAAGTAATTCAAGAGATATAGTTGAACATTCTGATATTATATCTAAGTTAGCAGAAGTAGCAGCTGGTGATACGGAAGAAGTGGCTGCGGCTGCTGAAGAACAAATGGCTACGAAGGAAGAAATCAATTCGGCATCACATGTATTAACAAATATGGCTGAGAGACTTCAGAGTGAAGTAAATCATTTTACTTTAAAATAGGTTCTTATTAACAATTCAAAGAGGCTGTTCGAAAAG